>JADFGB010000188.1 GCA_022567875.1 Bacteroidota bacterium
ATAACTCTTGAATATCGGAGAAATCATAATCGTTTATATCATAATTGAATATTTTTACTGTTATAGCAGTAAAAATATTTACTTAATGTCAACAGATGATAAATACACCTTTATTAACCTTGAAATCTTAATTATCATTTTTCCTATGTTAATGTAAATAAACACATTGTACTAAGATTACAGAAGTGTTAATTCAGGAAAAATTAATTATTTTGTATCTATGAATGGAAAACTTTACATAGTCTCAACTCCAATCGGTAATTGGGATGATATTACTTTAAGAGCTTTAAGAATTTTAAAAGATGTGGATTTTATTATTTGTGAAGAATACAAAGAAGCACGAAGATTACTTTCGCATTACGAAATTAAGAAAGAACTATTTGCATTAAATGAACATAACGAAAAAGAAGTAGCTGATGAATTGCTTCTAAAAATCCTTTCCGGTGAATCTGCTGCATTAATATCTGATTGTGGAACACCATTATTTTCAGATCCCGGACATCTTCTAATTGATCTTTTAATCTCACAAAATATTGATGTTATTCCTGTGCCCGGAGCTAATTCACTTCTACCGGCTTTAATAGGTTCTAATTTTGATTTTGAAAAATTTTATTACTACGGATGGCTCTCACCTAAAAAGGAAATAAGAAGACAACAACTTCACAAATTGAAATCTATAAAAGAAGTAATTGTAATTCTTGATACGCCTTACAGATTAAAAAGTTTAATGACTGATATTGTGAGAGTGCTTGGAAAAAAAATTCCGGTTGTTGTGGCTTTTCAATTGACTATGGACGGCGAAAAATTTTACAGAGGATCAGCTGAAAAAATATTAAAACAAGTTGAAGGTAAAAACTTAAAAGGCGAGTTTGTACTGATTGTTAACAATAAAAAATAGATTTTTATAGAACCTGTCTGCCGACAGGCAGGTACTGATAACGTGGATTATGCTGATTCACGCTGATACAAAACCTGTATCAGCCACACTCTATTTTTTTATAAGCATCGCAACGTTCTCTAAAAGTCCGTTGTAAATTTGCAAATAAATTTGGAATTATAAAATAAATAAATTATTTTAATCGCACTTAATAAAAAAAATATGAATTTATTGCAATTACATCATCATCACCATCATACTTGCTCTCAGGCGAGATGGTAATGATATGTAATTTTATATAATATCTATTTCATAACCCGTCTGAGTAAATCGACGGGTTTTTTTTATCCTACCCTTCAGTTTACTCAGCAAAAATTAAAGAGAAAAACATGAGCAAACTAAAATTAGCAGTACAAAAATCCGGGAAACTTCAGGAAGGTTCAATCAAATTACTGAAAGATTGCGGTATCATTATAGAGAATGGTATTGATAAACTGAAAGTTAATGCAAAAAACTTTCCATTAGAAGTATTTTATCTGAGGAACAACGACATACCCCAATTTCTTGAGGATGGAGTAATTGATGCAGCAATAATAGGGGAGAATACATTGATTGAGAAAAATAAAGATTCAGAAATTGTTGTTAAACTTGGATTTTCAAAGTGTAAACTTGTTTTAGCTATTCCTAAAAACGAGATATTTAATGATCTTTCTTGGTTAGAAGGTAAAAAAATTGCCACCTCTTACCCGAATTCTCTTAAAAATTTTTTAGAAAAAAATAATATTAACTCAGATATTCACGAAATATCCGGTTCTGTTGAAATTGCTCCGGGAATTGGTATGGCGGATGCAATTTGCGATTTGGTGAATTCCGGAAGCACGCTATTTAAAAATGGATTAAAGGAAGTAGAAACTATATTAACATCAGAAGCATGCCTTGCTAAAAATATAAATATTGATTGTGAAGTTGAAAAAATATTAAGCCTGTTATTATTCAGAATAAAATCGGTTTTAAGGGCAAAACGTTCTAAGTATATTTTAATGAATGTGCCGAACGATAAAATCAAACAAGTAAGTAATATTCTTCCGGTATTAAAAAGTCCTACAATTTTGCCCCTTGCAATAAAAGGTTGGAGTTCATTGCACTCGGTAATCAACGAAGATGAATTTTGGATGATGATAGATCAACTTAAAGAAGCCGGTGCCGAAGACATTTTAATAATTCCAATTGAAAAAATGGTAACATAAACTATTATGCAAAAAATAATTAATCCCCAAAGAATAATTTGGCAGGAACTTACAACACGTCCCAATTTTAACTGCAAACAATTAGATAATACGGTTAATAAAGTGTTCAATGCAATTAAGAAAAACGGAGACGAGGCTCTGAGACAATATTCTTTACTTTATGATAAAGCAGTTATCAAAGATTTTCGAATAAATAATAAAAAGCTTATTCAATCGGGAAAAAAAATATCTAACGAGTTGAAGGATGCAATTAATCTTGCAAAAAATAATATAGAAAAATTCCATCTTTCTCAGAAATCTAGGAAAAAAATAATTGAAACTACAAACGGAGTAAAATGCTGGCAGGAAAGCAGACCAATTGAAAAAGTAGGACTGTACATTCCCGGAGGTTCCGCTCCACTTTTTTCAACCGTTTTAATGCTGGGAGTTCCTGCGGTTATTGCCGGCTGTAAAGATATAACACTCTGCACACCTCCAAATAAAAACGGAGACATCCACCCCGCTATACTGTACACAGCAAATTTAATAGGAATAAAAAATATATTTAAGGTTGGAGGAATTCAGGCAATTGGAGCAATGACCTTCGGTACGGAAACAGTACCTAAGGTTTACAAAATATTCGGTCCAGGGAACCGGTTTGTAACCGCCGCTAAACAAACCGCTTCTATGCTTGGTGTTGCAATTGATATGCCTGCCGGTCCATCCGAATTATTAATATTGACCGATAAAAGTGCTAACCCTTCTTTTGTAGCAGCCGATTTGCTTTCACAAGCCGAACATGGAAAAGACAGCCAGATAATTTGTATTGTAAATAATTTAAAATTGATGAGTGCTATTAAAAACGAAGTAGAAAAACAATTAAACAAATTGCCGCGGAAAGATATTGCTGAAGCATCAATTCAAAATTCAAAATTAATTTATTTTGATGAAAAAAAAGATATCATTGATTTTATTAATGAATATGCCCCTGAACATTTTATCTTATCTGTTCAAAAGGAAAGTGAAGAATTTTATTTGCAAAACCTAAAAAACGCCGGTTCGGTTTTCATTGGTAAATATACACCTGAAAGTGCCGGTGATTATGCTTCCGGTACAAACCACACATTACCTACTAACGGGTATGCAAAAACTTACAGCGGAATAAATCTTGATTCTTTTATTAAAAAAATTTCCTTTCAAAGAATATCAAAAGAAGGAATAACCAATATAGGTCCCGCAATAGAAACAATGGCGGAAGCAGAAGGTTTGCAAGCTCACAAAAACGCCGTAACAATTAGATTAAAAAGTATTAAAGATGAAACATATTAAAAATTTACTCAGAGAGAACATTAAATCATTAGTTAAATATTCATCAGCAAGAGATGAATTTTCGGATAAAGCTGTTGTTTTTTTAGATGCTAATGAAAACCCTTTTAATAACGGACTGAACCGCTACCCGGATCCGTTGCAAAGGGAATTAAAGAAACATATCGGATTTATAAAAGGAATTCCGACAAAAAATATTCTGCTCGGAAACGGCAGCGACGAGGTATTGGATATTATCATCAGGGCTTTTTGCGAGCCGGGCAAAGATAATATAATACTCACACCGCCTACTTACGGAATGTATAAAGTCCTGGCAGATATCAATAATGTGGAAGTTCGTAATGCTTTTTTAAATAAAGATTTCAATTTAAACGTTGAAAGAATTGAAAAATTAAAGGACGAAAACACGAAATTAATTATTC
>JADFGB010000189.1 GCA_022567875.1 Bacteroidota bacterium
TGAATCTAATATACCGAGTCTAATTCCAACACACGCTAGCGAAATGTATTCCAAAAATATTCTTAATCTGTTAAACCATATTTCAAAAGAAGGTAAAGTAGAATTGGATTTAGAGGATGAAGTGGTAAAAGGTGCGTTGATTACACACAATAAAGAAGTAATAAATCCGAGAATAAAAGAACTCTTAAAATAATAAAGGGATAAATCTATGGATGTTACAAATTTTTTAATGCTGGTATACGTTTTTGTATTAGCAATATTTGTAGGCTTTGAATTGATAACAAAGGTTCCTCCGACACTTCACACACCGCTTATGTCCGGCTCTAATGCAATTTCCGGTATTACTATTGTTGGTGCATTGTTAAGTGCAGGTGCTGAGGAATTTACAATAAGTACAATTCTTGGTCTCATAGCAGTGATCTTTGCAATGATAAATGTTGTTGGAGGTTATTTAGTTACAGACAGGATGCTAAAAATGTTCAAAAAAAGGTGAGATGACAAATGAGTATAGCCATTCAAATTACATATCTGATATCATCCATATTCTTTATTTATGGTATTAAGAAATTAAGTTCTCCTAAAACTGCAAGAAAAGGAAATCTTTATTCAGCAACTGGTATGCTGCTTGCTATTGTAGTCACTTTATTAGATCAAAATGTTTTGACCTATGAATGGATTATAATAGGGGGAGTTATCGGTTCTTTAATAGGTGCTGTTTTAGCACTTAAAATTAAAATGACGGGAATGCCGCAGATGGTAGGTCTGTTAAATGGATTCGGCGGCGGTGCTTCCTTGTTAGTTGCTCTTTCAGAATATTACAAAATAACATATGCAATGCCTCTGAATACAGGTGTTGCAATATTACTAAGTTTATTAATCGGCAGCGTTACGTTTACAGGGTCTTTAATTGCCTTCGGTAAACTTCAGGGAATAGTTACAGGCAAAGTTGTTCATTATCCCGGACAGCACTTAATTAACGTGCTGTTATTTATTTTTGTTATCGGTGCCGGTGTTTATCTATTGATGAACCCTGCAAATGTAACACTTATATTAATTATAACAGGTGTTTCGCTTGTATTAGGCATACTTTTAGTACTTCCAATCGGTGGGGCAGATATGCCTGTTGCAGTCTCTTTGCTTAACTCTTATTCCGGACTTGCTGCCGCAACAACAGGATTTATATTGGAGAACAATGTGTTAATTATTGCCGGTGCATTGGTTGGTGCTTCCGGTATTATTTTAACTCTAATTATGTGCCGTGGAATGAACCGTTCACTTATGAATGTTGTCCTCGGAGGATGGGCAAATGCAGGTGCTACTGACGGTGCCAGCGGTGAAGGAGATGGTCCGAAAGGAGATGTTAAATCAGTTGATGCCGAAGAACTTGCCATGATACTTGAAGTAGCCAGTAATGTAATTATTGTTCCGGGCTACGGAATGGCAGTAGCACAGGCTCAACACGCTGTTAGAGAATTGATGTTGGCACTTGAAGATAAAGATATAAACGTCAGATTTGCTGTTCACCCTGTTGCCGGTAGAATGCCCGGACACATGAACGTATTGCTTGCAGAAGCAAACGTACCTTACGATAAACTATTTGCATTGGAAGATATCAACAATGATTTTGCAAACACCGATGTTGCTATTGTGATAGGTGCGAACGATGTTGTAAACCCTGCTGCCAGAAACGACAAAAGCAGTCCTATTTACGGTATGCCAATATTAAATGTTGACTATGCAAAAACAGTTGTAATAAATAAACGTTCTTTAAATCCAGGTTATGCCGGAATTGCAAACGAACTATTCTTTGGAGATAATTCACTTATGTTTTTCGGAGATGCAAAAGACGCGATCGGTAAATTAACTTCTGAAATAAAAAATCTTTAGAATATAACAGAAAAAACTTTCTTTATTTAATGCTGTACAATTATATTTTACATCCTTATTTTATATTAATATGATTTTAGTATTTGCCTAAAAGAATTAAAACACTTATAATTAGGTGTTGTAAAAGATTTACTTAAAATCATTTTTAAAAATTAAGTGGTATTAAATGAAATTTAATTGGGAAGCACAAATAGGTCAAACCCTTAATGTAACAATGCACGAAAATTACGGCATAACATCCGACCCTAAATCCAATACACCCATATATGAAATAGTTTTCAAATCGGGTAAATTAGTCAATGCCTATGATGACGGTATTTTATTGGAAACCGAAAAAGAAGGGACAAAGGTTAAAATATTTATTCCGTTGTTATCAATTAAATGTGTTGAAATATTTAACTTTTAATAAAATGAAATTTTTTAAGCTGTTATTTATTAGTTGTTTTACTTTTTTTTCAATTAATGTTTTTTCTCAAACAATAGATATTAAAAGTCTTCAGTCTTATCCAAACAACTCACAAACCAAATTGCCAATTCTTTTAATGGGTAAAAACAGCAATGATAAACTCACTATTGAGTTTGATGTAAAAGCAGAATACCAGCCTAATTTAATTGTAGTGTTTCGTTTTTGCGATAAGAACTGGATTCCTTATGACAATTTATTTTTGGCGAATCAAGGACAGGACAGAGGATACAAATTTTCAGCATCAATTCTCCCAAATACAGTAGAAGAAGCAAATTATCATTATAAAGGTCATTTTCCAACAAAAAAAGATTTTGTAAGTTTTCCATATTCTGGTAATTGGAGATTTTACATTACTGATTTTGGCGACACAACTTTAGTTTATGCTGAAGGGAAATTTTATGTTATTTATAATGAAGTGTCAATGTATAGTTCAGTAAGAGAGGACATAATGGAAGGTACGGATCTTTTCCCGACAGATCTGAATAAGGTTTTTAATGTAACTACTAAATTTTATCTTCCGGAAGATTTTTTCCCCGGTTATGTAGATGAAGTAAGAATAGTTGAAAATCATAAAATAAATTATCCATACATAATTGACAGAAAGTTTAATACATTAAAAAGACAGTATTATTGGGATGCCAACAGGAAGTTCACATTTACCGCAAGAGATATTCAGCCCGGCAACGAGTACCGCCAAGTAAATTTAATGGATGTAAACCGATTCAATTCTAAAGAAGTATCTGCACAGTACGATGGAATTGAATATTCTCGTTTCTTTCAGCAAGGTGAACAAGATTTGAACGGTGGAGAGATTTTGAGAAATTTCAAAAATAGATATGCAACTTACCTTGATGTGGAATTCTCACTAAGAACACCCGATGATCTTTACGATGATGTTTATCTGATTGGGGCATTTAATAATTGGACAATATTCGATTCATATAAAATGAATAAAAGTGATGATCTTTATACGATATCTATTCCTTTAAAAAGAGGAATTTATGACTATCAATATGCCGCCGCAGTGGGTAACAGTAAGGGTGAAATCTACTACGACTGGCTCGTCTTTGAAGGCAACAGCTTTGAGACTTCAAACGAATATCATATATTTTTATATTATAACGAACCTGATTTGGGCGGATATGACAGAATAATCGGTTACAGTTTAATTAAGAGTAAATAAAAATGGAAAAAATTAAAATTCCGCCAACGGATGATTTAAAAGCGCTTAAAAATATGGTCCCGTTCAAGATAAACGAGACCAGAGCCCGCGCCTTCAAAGAAATGGTCCACAGTGTACAATCGGATTATGACACCTATGTCAAACGCACGAAGTTTGAAGAGGAAAATTCGATTTTAAAAAAATGAAAAAGAAAGTAATATTAAAGGATAACAAAGAAATCACAAATTTATTTTTGAGAATAATAAGCAAACCGCCCGATTCAACGAAAATAGCTGCATCACGGGATCGATTTCTTCAACACCTCTGTGTCG
>JADFGB010000190.1 GCA_022567875.1 Bacteroidota bacterium
TTTAGCGCTGCCTATTGTTTTAGCGTATCTCTTCTTCCAGAAATATTTTATCCAGAGTATGGCATCTACCGGGATAAAAGAGTAAGAAATTATTAGATGAACGAAATAAAAAAATATACCGGGAATCCAATCATTACTAAAAATGATGTACCGTTTAAAGTTAACAGTATATTTAATGCAGGTGCAGTTAAGTACAAAGATAAATATCTGCTTCTTTGCAGAGTTGAAATGCCTAATGGAAGATCGAGTTTTGTTTTAGCTGAGAGTGATGATGGCTACAATTTTAAAGTTGAAAATGAACCCTGTTTAAAACCTGAAGATCATAAAGAATGTTATGAATATGTAGAATGGGGAATAGAGGACCCTCGCATAACTCGAGTAGGTGACACATTTTATTTAACATATACAGGTTACTCGAAATATCAACCATTGGTAATTTTAGCAGAAACAAAAAACTTTAAAAACTTTATAATACACGGACCAATAACTGAACCTTCAAATAAAGACTGCGCTATTTTTCCGGAAAAAATAGACGGATATTATTGGAAAGTTGACAGACCTACTGCCGGAAACAGAAATGATATTTGGATAAGCAAAAGCTTGGATTTAATTCATTGGGGTGGTTACAGATGTTTAATGGAAGCGGAAGAAGGAACTTGGGAAGGTCAAAAAATAGGAAACTCAACTCAGCCAATAAATACAAAAGAAGGTTGGTTAATGTTATACCATGGTGTAAGAAATTTTGGCAGCTCAATGATTTATAAGATCGGAGCAGTGCTCTTAGACATAAATAAACCGTGGATTATTAAAGGAAGATCAAAAGTTCCGATAATTTCTCCGGAATATGATTACGAAAGAATTGGGGATGTTGGGAATGTGGTTTTTACAAATGGTTGGATAGTTGAACCGGATGGTGAAGTTAAGATTTATTATGGAGGAGCGGATACTAATATCTGCCTGGTTGTTACAAGTATTGATCATTTGTTATCAGTGTGTAAATAAACGAGTAATTTTAAAATGAAAAAACAAGTATTACTTATTATTCTTTTTCCAGTTTTACTATTTGTATTTGGTTGTGAAAACCAAAAACTTGAAAGACAGCCTATAAATAATTCATTGATTACCACAGCTCACCTTGATTCACTTTATGAGGAAATTACAGTAACAGATCAAACAAACAATCAGACTCCGTTCCGTCAGACTCCGTCGACGAGACGAGTTGGTATAATTCATATCTACAGCGAATACCCTGATTACAAATGGGTAGGCGATGCGGATGAAGGAATTGCCTGCGTTGATGATGCTGCACGTGCAGCAGTATTTTATTTAAAGTATTCCGAATCTTATGCAGATGAATCAAGCAAAATAAAAGCAAAGAAGTTAATCGAATTTATTATGTACATGCAAGCAGATAATGGTTTTTTCTATAATTTTATATTTGATGATTATTCTATAAACAGAGATCATAAGAATAGTATAAACGAACCAAACTGGTGGAGTTGGAGGGCTATGTGGGCACTTTCAGAAGGGTATTTACATTTTGTGAATGTTGATAAAGATTTTGCAGATATTATTTATGAACGACTTGAAAAAGTAACTGAAGAATTAAAAAAAATAATTAATGTAGAGAGAGAAACAAAAATCATAAATGGTAAAGATAAAATTACCTGGCTGCCCATTAAATCTGGCAGTGATCAAGCGTCAATCATAATACTCTCTCTCTTAAATTATTATGAAATTAATAAAGATGAATCCATTCTGGAATACGTCAATAATCTGAGTGATGGAATATTGAATGTGCAAAAAGGTGATTCAACAAGTTTTCCGTACTACGCAATTATGAGTTGGGAAAATCTATGGCACGCTTACGGAAATTTGCAATCTTATTCTTTGCTAAAAGCATCATCTGTTTTAGAAAGAGAAGACATATTACAGGTAGCTATTTCAGAAATCAACTACTTTTATAAATTCTTAATGAGCGAAAATTACTTGAGTAGTTTTTACATTAATAAGAGAAATGATGAATACGTTTCGATAGAAACAAAACAATATTCACAGATTGCTTATAACTACAGGGTTATGGTATATGCCTGCATAGAGGCATACAATATCACTAAAGATTCTTCTTACGCAAGTATGGCAGGAGAAATAGCAAGCTGGTTTTTTGGAAATAATATAGCAGAAGCACAAATGTATTTTCCTTTGTCAGGAATTTGTTATGATGGAATTAATTCACAAAATACGATTAATAAAAACTCAGGCGCTGAATCTACAATTGAAGCTTTACTTACACTGTTAACTTTAGAGCAAAATCAAATTGCCATCAACACACTTACTAAGATTTTGGAAGGAGGGGAAATAATTTCTAATTATGAAGAAAAAATTAAATCTATCCGATAATTGGGTTTTCAAAATTGATAATAACATTGAAGGTTACGATAAATTTAAAGAATGGATGAAATGCGAAGTTCCTGGCACGGTGCATACTGATTTATTTAATTTAGGATTAATTAAAGACCCTTTTTTCGAAAATAACGAACTTAAATTACAATGGATTAGTAATTGTGATTGGTTATACAAAACATCTTTTGATTTACCGGATGAATTTGAAAGTGATTCACCGGTTATAATTGTATTTGAAGGATTGGATACTATTGCCGAAGTATGGTTGAATAAAGAACACATAGGCAATTTCAATAATATGTTCAGAAGATATGAATTAGATATCACTTCAAAAATAATTGATAAAAATAATGAGCTTGAAATTAAGTTCACTTCACCTATAAAGTATGCAAAGTCACTGGAAGAAAAACATGGTAAATTGTACGTTGAAGTAAACACCGAAAGAGTTTACATTCGGAAAGCTCAGTATTCTTTCGGTTGGGATTGGGGACCATCTTTTCCCACAATGGGGATTTACAAACCAATATATCTGTTACAAAAAGATAAGGCGTCAATTAAAAACCTGAAGTTCAATACAGTAGAAATTTCAAAGAGTAAAGCAATTGTTGAAGTAGATGTTGAAGTAGAAGGCACTGTAAATTCTGATTGTATTTTAGAAATCAGCCTCTCACTTAAAGGACAACTAATTAAAAAGAAAACGGTTAAAGATGTTTATAACAAAAACAAAATAAGGATGGAAATAGATAAGCCGGCTCTATGGTGGCCCTGTTGTCAGGGTGATCAACCACTTTATATCTTATCGGCAGTACTGAAAAATAAAAATGAAAAGATAATTGATTTAGATAAAAGAAAAGTTGGCATTAGAACAATTGAATTAATTCTCGAGGAAAATGGAGAAAACACTTTTAAAATTTATGTCAATAAAAAAGAAATATTTATAAGAGGGGTTAACTGGATCCCCACAGATTCATTTCTTCCAAGAGTACCTGAGGAGAGATATAAAAAGCTTTTCTTATTGGCAAAAAAAGCAAATTGTAATATGATTAGAATATGGGGAGGCGGTGTTTATGAGCGGGACATTTTGTATGAACTTTGCGATGAACTTGGTTTAATGGTCTGGCAGGATTTTATGTTTACCTGCGGATCTTATCCCGAATATGATGAGTTTTTAGAAAATGTAAAAATAGAGATTATTCAAAATGTAGAAAGATTGCAACATCATCCTTCACTTGCTTTGTGGTGTGGAAACAATGAATGTGAGTGGTTGTGGTATCAAAATAAAGATAAAGATATTTCAAAGTTACCTGGTTACAAAATTTATCAGCAACTTATACAAAACCTACTTAAAGAAGTTTTCCTCAGTCAAGGAAAAGCATATAAATCCCCGTGAGAGAGGGTTAGGATGAGTGACCCAATGGCAACCCAAAAC
>JADFGB010000191.1 GCA_022567875.1 Bacteroidota bacterium
TCAACAGGTGAATTGTATGCTTATGAAATTTCTTCTGAACTAGTCCAGCAGCAAATAGAATCTATTTCTCCTTCAGAAATATTAATTCAAAAAAAAGATAAAGATTTATTTACTAGTATTATCAATAAACTTAATCTTCAAATTAGATTAACAAAACTTGAAGATTGGATATTTAATTTTGAATATTCAAAAGATCTTATCCTTGTAAATTTTAAAACTGTAACTCTAAAAGGTTTCGGACTTGAAAATTTTACGGCAGGTTTAATTGCTTCGGGTGTAGTCCTTAATTACTTAAAAGAAACACAAAAAGCAGCGCTTTCTCATTTAACAAAAATCTCTGCGTATAATCCATCTGATTATATGATACTTGACCAGTCAACAAGAAGAAATTTAGAGATAACTTACTCTATGCAGGAAGGTGTAAAAGAGGGAACGTTAATTGATATCCTTGATAAAACCGTAACCGCTATGGGCGGCAGGCTGCTAAAAAAATGGATATCGTCACCGCTTCTAAAAAAAGCTTCAATTTTAAAAAGACTGGAGAGTGTAGAGGATTTATTAAACAAAAAAAGAATAAGAAAAAATATTTACGATCTATTAAAAGAAATTGGTGACTTAGAGAGACTGATATCAAAAGTATGCACAGGCAGAGCAAATCCGAGAGAAGTTGTTAATCTTAAATTTTCCTTAAAAAAGATTCCTGCAATAAAAAAAGAATTATTAGGTGCTGAGGTTCAAAGTCTTAATCAATTAGGAAATGAATTAAATTCATTGGATGATTTAGTTCATACCATAGATGAAACACTAATTGATTCGCCTCCACTTGGAATTATTGACGGTGGAGTGATAAGGGACGGATATAGTCCGGAGCTTGATGAACTAAGAGATATTTCAATGAACGGGAAGAATTGGATTTCAGAACTCCAAAATAAAGAAAGAGAAAAGCTTAAAATTTCTTCTTTAAAAATAAGTTATAATAGAGTCTTCGGATACTATATAAATATCAGTAATACTCACAAAGATAAAGTGCCGGATTATTACATACGTAAACAAACACTTGTAAATTCAGAACGATTTATAATTCCCGAGTTGAAAGAATTTGAGGAAAAAATTCTGCATGCTGAGGAGAAAATTTACGAATTAGAGACAGAACTTTTCAACGAACTAAGATTAAAAGTTGCTGCTGAAACGGAAGCAATACAATCAAATGCAAAATTAATTGCAATGCTTGACTGCTTTGTTTCATTTGCTCATTGTGCAGAAGATTACAATTACATTAAACCAAAATTATTTGAAGACGGACACATTAAAATTGTTGAAGGAAGGCATCCAGTTGTTGAAAGGTTACTTCCACCTGGTGAAAAATTTACACCCAATGATTACAATTTAGACATAGAAGATAATCAGATTATTTTGCTCACCGGACCAAATATGGCAGGCAAATCAGTTTATCTCCGACAAATCGGACTAATTGTTTTGCTTGCACAAATCGGTTCTTTTGTTCCGGCTAAAGAAGCTGAGATAAGTCTGGTGGATAGAATATTTACCCGAGTAGGTGCTAGCGATAATATTGCCGCCGGCGAAAGTACATTTCTTGTTGAGATGCAGGAATCAGCAAACATTTTGAATAACGCAACATCCAAAAGTTTAATCTTGTTGGATGAAGTCGGCAGAGGAACAAGCACTTTTGACGGTATTTCAATTGCTTGGGCAATTACAGAATACATACACGAGAATCCGGATGTATCTGCAAAAACATTGTTTGCAACTCATTACCACGAACTGAATGAAATGGCAGCAATCTTTCCCAAAATAAAAAATTATAAAGTTGAAGTAAGGGAAATAGACGACAAAGTAATTTTTCTTCACAAAGTTAATCCAGGTAGAGCCGACCATAGTTACGGAATTCAGGTTGCACAAATGGCGGGTCTTCCAAAGTTTGTTACAAACAGAGCAAAAGAAATTCTTGAAAACTTGGAGACAAAGGAGCTAACATCCTACGAGATAAGAAAAGAAAAATTGAGTAAATTAAATAGAGAAGAGCAAAATCAAATTAATATGTTTGAAATAAAAGACGATAAACTTAGAAATGAAATCGAAGACATTCAAATAGATGTTCTGACACCGATTGAAGCATTGAATAAGTTGAATGAATTAAAGAGAAAAGTAAAGGACGAAAAAAAGAAATGAAAAAAAAACATTATAAGATATAAAAACAGCCTAATTGTTTTTTTCCTTTTATTTGTAGTGTCTTTAAATTCTTGTGGGATTGAATACACACAAGAGCAACAAAATCATATTGCATCAATTATAAAAATGAGGAAAGAAAAAGATGATTATATGAAGAATAATTCTGCTTCACCATTTAATATTGATTCAAATGCTGTTTTTCATCCACTTATTTATTATCCTGTGAGTCAGAATTTTGTATTTAAAAGTAAACTGTATAGTTATAAAAAACAGGACACTGTTGACGTTTACGGAACTAAGGGCGAAGTTAGAAAAACAGTAAAATACGGTTACATTAAATTCGACTTTGAAAATAAAGAATACAAAATGAATGTTTATAAAGGACAAACAAAAAGCGGAGATAATTTTTATTCAATTTGGTTTATTGATAATACAACCGGCAAAGAAACTTACGGAGTCGGAAGGTATTTAGATTTTATACTCAATGCCGATGATAATTTTATTTATACAATTGATTTTAATCTTGCTTATAATCCTTATTGTTCTTATAGTGCAAAATACTCTTGTACCGTACCGACAAATGATGATTATATAAATTTAGCAATAACAGCAGGCGAAAAAAGCTTTCATTAATTTTTATAAAAACGGAGAAAAAATTGGTAATAGTTTTAGAAAAAAATATTTCAGAAGATAAAATTGAAATAATAATAAAAAAGCTCGAAGAATTTGAGTTCTCGGTTCATAAATCAACAGGTGTTGAACAAATTGTATTGGGTGCTATTGGTGTTCATCCCAATTTTGATATAAGAAAAGTTAAAATACTCAACGGTGTTTCCGAGGTGTACAGGATTACCGAACCTTTTAAATTGGCAAGTCGTTCATTTAAAAAAGAAAACACGGAAATTAATATTAATGGTGTCATCATCGGTGGAAATAGAATCGGAGTTATGGCGGGTCCTTGTGCAGTTGAAAACGAAGATCAAATATTTGAAATTGCAAAAATTGTTGCAGACTCAGGTGCTAAAATTTTAAGGGGCGGGGCTTTTAAACCTAGAACTTCTCCCTATTCATTTCAAGGTATGGGTGAAGAAGGGTTAAAGTTATTAAGAAAAGCCGCAGATGAAAATAATTTAATTGTAATTTCTGAACTTATGGAAACCAAGGATGTAGATCTTTTGGAAAAGTATGTCGATATTATTCAAATAGGTGCTCGAAACATGCAAAACTTTCCTCTTCTAAAAGTTGTAGGTAAATCAAATAAACCGGTAATGCTTAAAAGAGGATTAGCTGCAAAAGTGGAAGATTTGCTGATGTCTGCAGAATATATTCTTGCAAGTGGCAATCCTAATGTAATTCTCTGTGAAAGAGGAATAAGAACTTTCGAAACATACACTCGTAATACATTTGATATTTCTGCAATTCCTGTAATCCATAAGAGAAGTCATTTGCCTATAATTGCAGACCCCTCACACGCAATAGGAATTCGGGATAAAGTTCTTCCAATGGCAAGAGCAGCTGTTGCCGCAGGTGCAGACGGAATAATGATTGAAGTACACAATAATCCGGAAATAGCACTATCTGATGGACCGCAGTCATTACTACCCGATCAATTCTCTGAATTAATGAAACAAATA
>JADFGB010000192.1 GCA_022567875.1 Bacteroidota bacterium
AATTTAAGACAAAAAAACAGAAGCGAGAAAGATCTCGCTACAAAATATTCTGTCAATAAAAAAGATATAGGCAATATAAAAAATTATGAAAAATTTATTGAAGAACAGGCGAAAATATTTGATGAAGTATTTGAATGCACAAAAGAGGACGGTTATTTAACAATAATTACAAATAACGTGTATTATAAAAGTAAATTATTTCCTTTGGCATTTGATACTGCAATATCACTAACAAATAGGGGTGATAAAAGTTGGGTATTAAAAGATGAAAAAATCTGGCTACAGGATGATAAACCTTTAATTGCTTTAGGCGTTAATAAGGCATGGGTATCAAACAGGCATCATCAGTATTTCTTAATTTTTAGGAAAGAAAAATAAAATTTTAGTAATGGATTTATTTAACGACGTACCTACAGTTTCTGAGTTAACGAAACAAATTAAACAAACTTTAGAAACAAATTTTGAAAAGATATCTGTGCAGGGTGAAATATCAAATTTTAAGGATCACGTATCAGGGCATTGGTATTTTAGTCTAAAAGATAAAAATGCTACAATATCTTGTACAATGTGGAAAGGTCTTAACAACTATGTTTTCTTTACCCCTGAAGATGGGATGAAGATAACATTGAACGGAAAGTTGACGGTTTACCCTCCACGAGGCAGCTATCAAATTGATGTTCGTTCTATGAAGCCTGCCGGCGTGGGTGAATTGCAAGCAGCATTCGAAAGATTAAAGAAAAAACTTTCCGATGAAGGACTTTTTAATGTAGAGTCCAAAAAAACCATACCTGTATTTCCTAAAAAAATAGGTGTAGTTACTGCTATTGACGGAGCAGCATTTCAAGATATGATAAGTGTTGCCGAGAGAAGATTTCCGCTTGTTGAACTTATTATTGTACCTTCAAAAGTTCAGGGCAACGGTGCAGCTGAATCTATAGTAAATAGCATTAAATTGTTAAATAAAAAAAATGATGTTGATGTAATTATTGTTGGAAGAGGAGGAGGTTCTATTGAAGATCTTTGGGCGTTTAATGAAGAAATTGTAGCAAGAGCAATTTTCAATTCAAAAATACCTATTATTGCAGGTATTGGTCACGAAATAGATTTTACTATTGCTGATTTTGTTGCAGATTTAAGAGCGCCAACTCCCTCTGCAGCTATGGAATTAGCAACACCAAATCAAAATGAAATTGCTTCTTTTATAGAAGATTTTGTTGAAAGCTCAGAACAAAGTGTAAAAGAAAAAATTTCATATTCACACATTAAAATTGGAAGAGTAATAAATTCATACGGATTTAAATTACCTGAAAATTTTGTACGGCAAAATTATCAAAAAGTTGATAACTTAGTATACAAGTTATTTAATAATATTGATAAGAAAATTTCTTTTACTAAAAACAATTTATCTCTATTGATAAAATCAATTGAAAGTTTTAATATGAAAAAATCATTAAAAAGGGGATTTGTATTAGTTAAACAAGATTCTAATTTTATAACAAGGGCAAAAAAATTTAATTCTAAAAAACCTGCTATATTAAAATTTTATGATAATGAAATAAAACTTGATTAAGTAAATAAAAATTTTTTATTATGAAGAAAAAAAAGAATAACGAAAATTTTGAAGATAAACTGAAAAGATTGGAAGAAATATCCGATATTTTAGAAAATGAAGAAGTTAGTATGAATGATTCTATAAAGTTATTTGAAGAAGGTGTTTCACTTTCTAAAGAATGTATGTTATCTTTAAAAAGAGCAGAACTTAAAATCACTGAACTAAAAGAAAAATTTGACGAAGTAAAAGAAAATAAAAAAAGCCAAACAGATGAATTTACAGATGACTGAGGAATAAATTTATGATAGATGAAATAAAGTTTAAAATATTATCTAAAGTAGAATATCCATCTGATCTGAAAAACTTAAGTATTGCAGAACTTAATACTTTGTGTTCAGAAATTAGACAATATATGATAGACACAATTTCTGAAATTGGGGGACACTTTGGCGGCGGTCTTGGTGCAGTAGAAATTGCAGTAGCTGTTCATAAAGTATTTAATACACCTCATGATTTGGTCGTATGGGATACAGGTCATCAAGCTTACCCACACAAAATATTAACCGGTAGAAAAGAAGCATTGAAGTCAATTAGATTGTTAAATGGTATCAGCGGTTTTTTGAAAAGAAGTGAAAGTGAATATGATTCATTTGGTGCCGGGCATGCTTCCACATCAATTTCCGCAGCTTTAGGAATGGCTGTTGCTCGTGATATGAAAAAAGAAAATCGAAAAGTTATTTCCATTACCGGTGACGGAGCTATGACAGGTGGTATGGCTTATGAAGCATTAAATAATTCAGGACTTATTCACTCAGACCTTATTGTTGTTTTTAATGATAACCGTATGTCAATAGCACCAAACAGATGGCAAATTGCTAACTATTTTACTGAGATGATTGCTCATCCCGATTATAATAAATTGAAAGGGCAAGTTTGGGATTTGACCGGGAAATTAGATCAATTCGGTGACAGATTAAGAAAAATTGTTGGGAAAGTCGGTGGAGGTATAAAAGCTATAATTACACCCGGAATGTTGTTTGAAGCTTTGGGCTTTAGATACTTTGGCCCTGTAAACGGAAATAATGTAGGCAAACTTGTAAGAATATTTGAACAAGTAAAAGATTTTAAAGGGCCTATACTTATACACGCTATGACTGAAAAAGGGAAAGGATATACCCCTGCCGAAGGTGATGAACAAAGACTGCACGCTTCATCTCCTTTTGATAAAGTTACAGGTGTTGCTTATAAAAAGAAACCCACTCCTCCTTCTTATACTTCTGTTTTCGGTAAAGCTCTTGTACAAATAATAAAGGAAATGCCTGAAGTTATGGCTATTACTGCTGCTATGCCTGATGGTACTGGATTAAATTTGGTTAAAAAAGAATGTCCTAATAATTATTGTGATGTTGGTATTGCAGAAGAACATGCAGTAACATTTGCAGCCGGACTTGCTACTCAGGGTATTAAACCTGTTTTGGCAATTTATTCAACTTTCTTGCAGAGAGCATTTGATCAAATAATTCACGATGTCAGTCTTCAAAAATTAAATGTAGTGTTTGCATTAGATAGAGCCGGTCTTGTAGGAGCCGATGGACCAACTCATCATGGTGCATTCGATCTTTCATATTTACGATTTATTCCCGGTATGGTTTTAATGGCTCCAAAAGATGAATCGGAATTAAGAGATATGCTATATACAGCAGTTAAATATGAGGGCGGACCAATTGCTTTAAGATATCCGCGGGGAGCAGGACTTGGTGTACCTCTAAAAGA
Organism: Bacteroidota bacterium; assembly: GCA_022567875.1. GTDB lineage: Bacteria > Bacteroidota > Ignavibacteria > Ignavibacteriales > Ignavibacteriaceae. Next base: position 3,326 of record JADFGB010000192.1, read on the forward strand.
AAACTTTGATTTAATTGAAATAGGCAAAAGTGAAACACTTATTGAAGGAAATGATGTTGCACTACTTGCTGTAGGTCTTATGGTAAACTATTCAATAATAGCTGCTGAGAAACTGAAAGAAGACGGAATTAATTGCGAAGTTACAAATATGCGTTTCATAAAACCGTTAGATGAAGCATACATAGACGATGTTGTAAAAAGACATTCCAAAATTGTAACACTTGAAGAAAGTTCATTAATAGGTGGTTTTGGTAGTGCCGTTTTAGAGTATTGTTCAAACAAAAATTATAGCGTTGAAATTTTAAGAATCGGTTTACCCGACAAATTTATTGATCACGGAACGCAAACTCAATTGCACGAAATTATTGGAATAGATCCCGACGGTATTACTGAAAAAGTAAAATTATTTTTCACAAAGAAAAATGTTACCTCCGAGATTGTGATGTGATGAAGAAAACTAAAGTTGGTGTAATAGGTTT
>JADFGB010000008.1 GCA_022567875.1 Bacteroidota bacterium
CTAAAAGAAAAACAAATGATGCTTATGGCTGCAGACCAAAGAGGTGATGAGGACAGCATAAGAGTAAACTTGTTTGGAAGAAGTACATCTGTTTTTCCGGGACCTGCTGCACTTGCCTTAAAAACAAATGCAGTTTTAATTAGTGCAATTCCTGTAAGACAGAAAAATAAAAAATATAAAATTATTTTCGAAGAGCTAAATATTGATAATTTACCCGAAGAATTGGAAGATAAAAAGATAGAAATATGCCAAAGATATACATCGTATCTTCAAAAAATAATTGAAAAGAACCCTGAACAATGGCTTTGGATGCATAAAAGGTGGAAACACTAATTTATTATGCGAAGATTTTTAATAATACAAACTGCTTTTATTGGAGATGCTATTTTAACTTTACCGATGATCCAAAAGTTAAAGGAACAAAATAAAGATGCTGAGATTGATGTTCTTGCAATACCTTCAACTAAAGAAATTTTTAATTCTTCTCCGTTTGTTAATAAAGTAATTGAAATTGATAAAAAGAAAAAACATAAAAGTTTAATTTCTCTTTTTAAATTTGCTAAAAAATTAAAATCTAATAATTACGCAAAGATATATTGTCCACACAGATCTCTTCGTTCTGCAATATTAACCAAGTTATTAGCTGTGGATGAAAGTTTTTCGTTTTCTAATTCAAAGCTTAAATTCTTTTATACAAATATTATTACTTACAATAAAAAACAACACGAAGTTCAAAGGAATTTAGATCTAATCTCATATAATTATACCGATGAATCTTGGAGAATAATTCCTTCAATTGAAGTTAGTATTAGTTCAAAAAACAAAGTAGACGATTTTTTTGTAAATTTAAAAGCTAAAATTAAATTTGCTGCAGTAGCTCCGGGAAGTATATGGGAAACTAAAAAATATCCCAAAAATTATTATACTGAAATTGTTAAATTATTAACAGCAGATTCTTTTACTGTTTTCTTGATTGGCGGTAAAGATGATGAAGAAATATGTAATTCAATATTAGAGAAATCAGGCGAACAAGTAATATCTGTTGCAGGTAAATTTTCTCTGACTGAATCAATAGAGTTCTTAAAAAGGATGGAAGTATTAATAGCAAATGATAGTGCGCCTACTCATTTAGGTGTTTGTGCTAATATTCCAGTTCTTACTATTTATTGTTCAACTGTACCTAACTTCGGTTTTTATCCGTACAATAAAAAAAGTAGTTTCATGTCATATAATGATTTAGAATGTAAACCTTGCGGTATTCACGGGCTGCAAAAATGTCCGATTAAGACATTTGAATGTGGAAACTTTATAAAACCAGGACAAGTTATTATGAAAATTAAGGATATGTTAAATGATAGAAATATCTAATGCTTTTAAAATTAATGTTGACGAAGATTTAAAAGAATCAGTAGTTTTAGCAAAAAAACTATATTTAGAAGGATCTATATTTATTTATCCTACAGATACTATTTATGGAATTGGTGCAAATCCATTTAATGAAAAAGCTATAAAAAAAATAGAAGATATAAAGGGACGAAAAGAAGATAAAAAAAATATTCTTCTAATTAATAATATAGAGAATTTGTTAAAATATGTTGATATTCCATCCGAAAAATATTTGGATTTTCTACTTGCAATTTGGCCAAACCCTGTATCGGTTATTCTAAACTTGAATAAAAAGTTCAAAAAAATATTAAATACTTCCAATGCAGCATTTAGAATTCCTAATCACAGGTTTTGTTTAAAACTTTTGGATGAACTTAAAATGCCATTAATTTCAACAAGTGTAAATAAATCTAATAATCCTTCAATTAATGAACCAAGTTTAATATTTGAAGAATTCTCTAACATTATTGATAATATATTTTATTGTACAAAAAAAAATTTTCAAGTAGCTTCAACTTTAATTGATTTAACAGGAATAAAACCTAAAATTTTACGTCAGGGTAAAATTAATGTTGATGGAATGATTGATAAATATTTATTATAAAAAAGCAAAAATGAATTTTAAAAAATTAAAAAAAATAAAGTCATTTTCATTAATAATAATTCCTGATCAATCAGGTGTACAGGCTAAACAGTTCGAATTTAAATTGGGGACTATAGTTTCCATAGTATCTTTTTACACTTTCTTTGTGTTAGTGATAGGTTTTTTAGTTTTTGATGTTGCACCTTTAGGAAGAATGATGGGACTAAATAGTCCTACTCTTAGTAAAGAAGATATTAAAAAAGTGGAAATGCTAAACCGACAAATGCTCTTTTTAAGTAGGGAATTATCAGAATTAAAATCAATAAACCAAAGGCTGAAAGATGCAATATTTTTAGGCGATTCAACCTTGGCGGACTCTTTATTAAATATTAAAAAAAATAACTCACAGGATTCACTTTCAATTTCTAAGAACAAACAATTTAAAGGAAATTTATTTTTTATTATTAATAAATTATTGCAAGGGAAAGATAAAAAATTAAGAGATATTGTTTTTTTTGAAAAACCTGTTAAAGGCTTTGTGAGCAAAAATTTTGATCAAAACAAAGGACATTTTGGAATTGATTATGTATTAAAAAGTGGAACACCTATTCACGCATCATCAGGTGGCTATGTAATATTTTCTGATTATACAATTAAAGACGGGTATATGCTTATAGTAAGTAATGCAAATAATTATATAACTATTTACAAGCATTGTTCAATGCTTTTAAAAAGAGTAAGAGAAACTGTTTCAACAGGGGAAATAATAGCATTAAGCGGAAATAGCGGCTTAATAACTACAGGTCCGCATTTACATTTTGAAATTTGGATAGATGGGAAACCAATAAATCCTAAAAAGATATTTTTAAATTATTTACAGGAGTAAAAGTTGAAAAAAGATAATAGTTTTGAAAACAACGAACTTACTATTTTAAGTTCAGGAGTAGTTTTAGAGGGAAATATGAAATGCAGCGGTAATATTAGAGTGGATGGCACAATCAACGGAGATATTGTTGCCGAAGGTAATATTACAATAGGAACTAACGGTAAAGTTATAGGTGAAATCAGTGCTAAAGACATTAACATCGGTGGTAAAGTTGACGGAATTGTAAGAGCGCAAAACAAAGTAATCCTAGAATCAAAAACGATCTTAAAGGGTGAAATAATTACTAAAATATTGGTAATTGAAGCAGGGGCTCAATTTGACGGGATAAGCAAAATGACATCTGCAGAGAAAATTCCTATTAAAACTCCTCAAACGATAAATCTTAAATGAGTCAATCTGATAAACAACCCGAAGAGGAGAATAATCTAAGATCTTTGGGAAATTATCTTGGTCTGGGGATACAGTTAGCAGTAACTGTTTCTGTAATGGTTTTGTTAGGTTATTGGTTGGATAATAAATTTCAAACAAGTCCCTATTTAATATTAATATTTTCTTTTTTGGGTATTATTTCCGCACTCTATAATTTTTTAAAAACTGTTATTAAAACTCCCAAGAAATGAAATCCAATAAAATTATTATTTTTACAATTCTTATTGTATTTATTTTTACAATAACTCTATATATCCTTTCATCAACAAATTACATATCTAATATTACAGCATACACAGGCTACATAGCAATTTTATTTACAACTATAAATTATGCTTTAGGAATGTTGGCTATAAAAATAGGTATTAATCAGAGTTATAAGATTTTTTTGGTAAGTGTTTTCGGAGGCATGCTATTTAGACTTGTTTTATTAATTATACTAGTATTTATAGCGCTTACATTCTTGGATATAAGTAGGAATATATTTATTTTTTCAGTTCTATTTTTTTACATTTTGTATTTAATATCGGAGATATTTTACCTGGTATTAAGGGATATAGAAACAAAAGAAATTAATGATTAATACTTTACAAGATACAGTAGCTGTAGCCGATACAGTCCATAAATCAGAAGGAGGAAGTGGTTGGATCTTAGATCACGTGTTGGATTCTCATAAAATTGATTTTGAGCCTTTCGGTTCTATAAATCTCCCACACTTATCACTTTTCGGTTTGGATATTTCCATAACCAAACACATATTCTTTTCTTGGATTGTGGCGCTGATATTAATTGTATTATTGGTTGTTGTTGCAAAAAGTTATAAAAAGTCACTTATTCCCAAAGGAATTACAAATTTATTTGAATTAATAATAATTTTTGTCAGAGATGAAATTGTAAAACCGACAATAGGAAAAGGATATGAATATTTCTTGCCTTTTCATCTTACAATTTTCTTCTTTGTGCTTTTATCAAATTTATTTGGATTAATACCTTACTCAACAACTGTAACCAGTAATATTGCCGTTACAGCAGCACTGGCAGGAATTTCATTTGTAGCAATTCAATTTGGGGGAATAAGATCGAATGGATTTTTTGGATATTTTAAAGGGCTAATCCCTTCAGGTATGCCAGCATTGTTGTTAATAATTATAATTCCTCTTGAAATATTAGGATTATTTACTAAACCATTTGCGTTGTGTATTCGTCTATTTGCAAATATGATAGCCGGACACGTTGTTATATTATCATTAATAGGATTAATATTTATTTTTAAAGCATTTGTTTATGTAGTTGCACCTGTTGCAGTTGGTTTTGCACTGTTTATTTATTTATTAGAAATTTTAGTTGCTTTAATACAAGCATATATTTTTACTATGTTGACTGCACTTTTCATAGGAATGGCAGTTCATCAGGAACATTAAGAAATATTATTTTTAATCATAAACTTTAGGAGAAAATATTATGGAATTAGCATGGTTAGGTGCTGGAATAGGCGCCGGATTAGTTTTAATAGGAGCTGGCTTAGGGATCGGTAAACTTGCTGCTTCAGCAATGGAAGCAACAGGTAGACAACCTGAAGCCTCAGGTGTTATAAGAACAAGTATGATTATAGCAGCTGCTTTGATTGAAGGTCTAGGATTCTTTGGTCTGGTAATTTGCATTTTATTAGCAATTAAATCTTAAATTATTTATTTGATATCAAAGATAAATTTTTAAATAATTATTATTTAATAAAGGAAATTATATGCTTACCGGTTTAAATTTATCAATATTAATCTTTGCCTCTGAGGGTGGAGGAACTATAATTGATGTAAATCCCGGAGTTATATTTTGGACTGTAGTAACTTTTGTTATTCTAATGTTTATACTTAAAAAAGTTGCTTGGAAACCGATATTAACTGCATTAGATCAACGTGAAACTTTAATAAGAGAATCTCTTGAAAAAGCTGAAAATGCAAAAGAAGAAGCAGAAAAAATTCTTCTTAAAAATCAAGAGATGCTTGCAAAAGCAGATGAGGAATCTAAAAAGCTGGTTAATAAAAGCAGAGAATATGCTAATGGTCTGAAAGAGCAAATGTTAAAAGAGAGCAAGGAACAAGCTCAGAAAATAGTTAACGATGCAACTCTGGAGATTGAAAGACAAAGAGAAGCTGCATTTGAAGAGTTGAAAAGTCAGGTGGCAGAAATTGCCGTACATGCTGCCGAAAAAATTCTTAGAGAGAATCTAAACATGGAAACTCAAAAGAAAATTGCAGATAATTTTATAAACGAGATAACAAAAAACTAATTTGTAATGAGTAAATATAAAGTATCGATACGTTATTCTTCTTCTTTTCTGGAAACCGTAATTAGCAAGAATTTACTTGAGGTAATTTCTAATGATGTAGATTTTATTCTTAAAGTATTCCGCTCAAGCTCTGAGTTAGTTTCAGTAATGGGAAGCCCTGTTATAAAAGGTCAACTTAAAATATCTATTATAGATGAAATATTTAAAGATAAAATAAACTATGAAACTTCTAATTTTTTAAAATTTGTAATTAAAAAAGGAAGAGAAAATTATCTTTTAAATATTCTTGAAAAATATTTAGACCTAAAGGATGAACATTTAGGTATTGTAAATGTAAACGTAAAAACTGCTTATGAATTTGATGATGAACAATCAAAAGCACTGGAGTTAAATTTGGAAAAAAAATTAAATAAACGGGTAAGATTAAACTATTCCATTGATGATACCTTACTTGGTGGATTTATTGCAAAAATTGGTGATACTATGTATGATGCATCTATAAAGCATCAATTAGAATTACTGAAAAAGAAATTTATTGAAGGTAGGGTAACATTAAATTGAAAAAGAGAAATTAAGAAGGAAAATATTATGGCTGAAGTTAGACCAGATGAAATAACGGCGATTTTAAGAAAACAACTCTCAGGATTTGAAAACGAAGCTGACATTTATGATGTTGGTACAGTATTACAAGTTGGTGACGGTATTGCAAGAGTTTACGGACTCTCGAAAGTAATGATGAGTGAATTAGTGGAATTTCCAAACGATGTTTTTGGAATGGTGTTAAACTTGGATGAAGACAGTGTGGGTTGCGTACTTTTTGGTGAATCAAGATTGATAAAAGAAGGAGACATTGTAAAAAGAACAAAGAGAGTTGCATCTATGCCTGTTGGTGAAGCAATGTTAGGGAGAGTAATTACTCCCTTAGGTGTTCCAATTGATGGGAAAGGCCCAATTACAACTGATAAATATTCACCTATTGAAAGAAAAGCTTTAGGAATAATTCAAAGAGCACCGGTAAAAGAACCTCTTCAAACAGGTATTGCTGCTATAGATTCAATGATTCCAATAGGACGTGGACAGAGAGAGTTAATAATTGGTGATAGACAAACCGGTAAAACAGCTATAGCAATCGATGCAATAATAAATCAAAAATATACTCACACCGAAGAAGCAAAAGAATTGGGTATTGATCCTGTTTATTGTATTTACGTAGCTATTGGTCAAAAAGGATCAACTGTTGCACAGGTAGTTGCTAAATTGGAAGAAAAAGGAGCGATGGATTATACAACAGTTATCTCAGCTACTGCAACCGAACCGGCTCCACTTCAATTTATTGCTCCATATTCAGGTGCTACCTTAGGTGAATATTTTAGAGATAACGGTAAACATGCATTAGTAGTTTATGATGATCTTTCGAAACAAGCTGTTGCTTACAGAGAGCTTTCTCTTTTATTAAGAAGACCTCCCGGAAGAGAAGCATATCCGGGTGATGTATTCTATTTGCATTCACGGTTATTGGAAAGAGCTTCAAAATTAAGTAATGACTTGGGTGGAGGAAGTTTAACTGCGCTTCCTATTATTGAAACTCAGCAAGGTGATGTTTCAGCATACATCCCGACAAACGTTATTTCAATTACTGACGGACAGATTTATCTAGAATCCAGTTTGTTTAACGCAGGTGTAAGACCCGCTATCAACGTGGGTATATCAGTCTCCCGTGTGGGAGGTAATGCGCAGATAAAGGCAATGAAAAAAGTTGCGGGAAGTTTGAAACTTGATCTTGCACAATATAAAGCACTTGAAGCATTTGCAAAATTCGGTTCCGATCTTGATGTGCATACACAAAGAACTCTTGCAAAAGGTGCTCGTTTAGTGGAACTGCTCAAACAAGGTCAGTATGTTCCAATACAGGTTGAGAAGCAGGTTGTTTCAATATACTTAGGGACTAACGGATATCTTGATGACATAGATGTTGCAGATGTAAAAAGATATGAAAAAGAAATTCTAGAATTTATCGAGATGAAATATAATCAGATATTTGAATCTATTAAAAAAGAAAAACAGTTAAGTGATGGAACTGTGGAAATGATTAAAAAAGCTGCTGATGAATTTGCAGTGGTTTTTAAATAAATAATTTGTAATTATTAAATGGCAACATTAAGAGACATAAAATTAAGAATAAAAGGTATTACTAATACTTCAAAGATTACAAATGCCATGAAAATGATTTCCGCTGCTAAACTTAGAAAAGCACAAGAAAGAGTAATTAGCGCACGACCCTATGCACACAAAATATCTTCTATGATGTCTCACTTAGTAACTGAAGAAGATTACACTTTTGTTCCTTTGCTTGAAAGAAGAGAAATAAAAAATGTTGCCGTAGTAGTTATTACCGCTGACAGAGGATTATGCGGAGCTTTTAATAATAATATTATTAAAGAAACAAACAGACTAATTGATGAAGACCTTTCTTCAATTGGTGCAAAAACTCAGCTATTATGTGTGGGTAAAAAAGGATACGATTATTTTAAAAAAGGAGAAATACCTGTTTTAGACAAAATGATAGGCGTTTTTTCTTCTTTAGATTTTAATACAACTAACCAGATTAGTGAAATCCTTGTTTCAGGTTATTTACAGAAAAAGATTGATAAAATAATTTTTGTATACAACAAATTCAAATCTATTATTCAACAAAAAATTGTTAGCGAAACTTTTTTACCTATTTCAATTGAAACTCAAAATGAAGAAGAATCATCGACAGCTGTACATTATATATTTGAACCAGGTAAAAAAGAAATACTTGAATATTTATTACCCAAGCATTTAAATGCTCAAATTTTGAGAATGCTTTTGGATTCTAATGCATCAGAACTTGGTGCAAGAATGACTGCTATGGATAATGCAACAACTAACGCAAAAGAGTTAATCAGAACTCTAAAAATTACTTACAATAAGGAAAGACAGGCAGCAATTACTAAAGAAATTTTAGAAATTGTTTCAGGTGCAAATGCTTTGCGTGAAACTTAATGATAATAACAAGTTCTTTAATAGAGTAAAAAGTAGAAATTATGTTTGAAGATTTATCTCTCAAACTTGAAAAAGCCCTTAAAAAAGTTACTGGACAGGGCAAACTGACTGAAAGTAATATTTCAGATACATTAAGGGAAATTAGACGTGTTCTTTTAGATGCTGATGTTAATTATAAGATAGCAAAAGATTTTATTGAGAAAGTATCCATAAAAGCTTTAGGCAAAGATGTCCTTAGTTCAATCACTCCCGGGCAACTAATTACAAAAATTTTACACGATGAACTAACTGATCTTTTAGGAAGTGAACACAGTCAACTTAAATTAAATTCTTCTGGAATTACAGTAATTTTAATAGTTGGACTTCAAGGTTCTGGTAAAACAACTTTTTCTGCAAAATTAGCTAATAAGCTTAAAGCTCAGAAAAGAAGAGTTCTACTTGTAGCTGCAGATGTTTATAGACCGGCGGCGATAGAACAATTAAAAATTTTGGGCGAACAAATTGATGTACCTGTTTTTTCAGTTCTTGAAAAAGATGCTGTGAAAGCAGCAAAGGATTCTTTAAAAGAAGCTAAAATAAATAATTTAGATACTGTAATAATTGATACTGCAGGTCGCCTTCATGTAGATGAAAATATGATGGCTGAAATTTCTAAAATTAAAGAAATAGTAAATCCTGCTGAAACATTATTTGTAGTTGATTCAATGACCGGGCAGGACGCTATAAACTCTGCCAAAATATTTAATGAATCTGTTGATTTTGATGGGATTGTTCTTACCAAATTAGATGGTGATGCGAGAGGCGGTGTGGCACTCTCTATTAAATCTATAATAGGAAAACCAATAAAATTTGTCAGTAATGGTGAATTGCTAAAAGATTTGGAAGAGTTTTATCCTGATAGAATGGCTTCAAGAATTTGAGGTAAAGGTGATATTGTTTCGCTTGTTGAAAAGGCACAAGGAACCATTGATGAGCGTGAAGTTAAAAAATTAGAAGAGAAACTAAAACATAATAAATTTGATTTTGATGATTTTCTTAAGCAAATTAAGATGATAAAGAAAATGGGCTCTTTGTCATCGCTCCTTGGAATGATTCCGGGGATAAGTGCACAACTAAAAAACGCACAAATTGATGATAATGCTTTTATTAGAATTGAAGCAATAATAAATTCGATGACTCTAAAAGAGAGAGTTTCTCCAAAAATTTTGAACGGAGGACGCAGAAAAAGAATAGCAAAAGGTAGTGGCACATCTGTTCAAGATGTAAACAGACTTGTTAAAAAATTTAATGAAATGAAGAAGATGATGTCTAAACTGAATAAAAAAGGTTTAACTGATACATCATTTAGTAATTTAAAATTTAATTGATAATGATAACTATTAGGAGGTTATAATAATTTGGCTGTAAAATTAAGACTAAGAAGAATGGGAAAGAAAAAGCAACCTATTTATAAGGTAGTAGCTGCTGATGTAAGATCACCCCGTGATGGAAAATTTTTGGAAGCTATAGGTTTATACAACCCGCTTACAAACCCACACACAATTAATATTAATGAAGACAGAGCACTTTATTGGTTAAGTGTTGGTGCTCAGCCAACTGATACTGTTAAAAGCTTACTGACACAAAAAGGTATTTTGTTAAAAAGAGAATTGATAAGTCGGGGTTTATCGGAAGATAAAATAGAAGCTGAAATGAGCAATTGGGCAAAAATGAGAGAGGCTAAGCAAAAAAGCTTAAAAGTTCAAAAGAAAAAATCTAAAAAAGCTGCAGCAAAAGAAGCAATTCAAGCTGAAGTAAAAACCGAAGAACCTGAAACAAAGGTTGAAGAGACAGAAGTAAAAACCGAAGAACCAGAAATTAAAGAAGACAATAGTAACCAAAGTACGACAGAAGTAAAGGGTACTGCTTCTGAGGAAGATACTGAAAAAAAGGAAAATTAATTTTAGTATATTTCTCTTTTGTACAAATAAATCTAATGTTGCCCTGGTCTAATTAAGGAGGCTTCTTTTTATGAAAGAATTCATCGAATTCATTGCTAAACAACTAGTTGATGCACCTGACAACGTTGTTGTTGAAGAGAGTACACCTGAAGAAAATAAAGTTGTGCTTCAATTAAAAGTGCAAGCTGATGATGTGGGGAAAGTTATAGGAAAACAAGGAAAAACTGCGCAGGCTATGCGAACTCTTCTTACCGCTATAGCTGCTAAGGGTGGGAAGAGAGCCATATTAGAAATATTGGATTAAAGGAAAATTCCTTTACTTTTATTTGTGACTGATTATTTTCTTATTGGCAAAATTGTTTCCTCCATCGGAAGAAATGGGACGATAAAAATTATCTCTTATTCAGATTTTAAGGATAGTTTTTTTCAACTTAATGAAATTTATTTGGATTTTTTTGGAGATAAAAAATCTTTAAAGTTCGAATCCATTAAAGAAGGGAAAAATTGTTTTTTTGTGAAATTTAAAAATTTCGATTCTGATTTAGAATCAGAAATTTTAATCGGTAAGAGCATTTTTGTAAATGAAGATGATTTTGTAAAACTGTCGAAAGATCATTCTTTTATAAATGATATAATAGGCAGTAATGTTTTTTGTAATAATGTTAAAATTGGTGTAGTAAAAAATGTACTTAATTTTCCAGCTAATGATGTATATGTAATTTCTGATTTGGATAACAACGAACGGATGATACCTGCTGTACCGGATTTTGTGGAAAAATTTGATGTTGATAAAAAGATATTGATATTGAAAAAGGTAGATGAATACTATGAAGATGATGATGAGGATTGATATTATTTCTGCGGTTCCGGACCTGCTTGCAAGCCCTCTAAACAATAGCATATTAAAAAGAGCACAGGATAAGAAAAAAGTAAAAATTGTTGTTCATAATTTAAGAGATTATGCTTTAAACAACCACAAACAAATTGATGATAAGCCCTTTGGCGGAGAGCCAGGTATGGTTTTAAAGCCAGAACCTTTTTTTAATTGTATAAATAAATTAATCAAAGAAAGGGCATACGACAATATTATTTTTACTACACCAAGAGGAAAGATATTCGACCAAAAAACAGCAAACAGATTTTCTTTGTTCAAAAATATTATTATTGTTGCAGGGCATTATAAAGAAATTGATGAAAGAGTAAGAGAAAAATTTGCTACAGAGGAAATATCAATAGGAAATTTTGTTTTAACCGGAGGAGAATTACCTGCATTAATGATAATTGATGCTATTGTAAGGTTAATCCCTGGTGTTCTTAATGATAGTGAATCAGCTCTAAATGATTCATTCCAAAATGGAAATGTGGTTGGAGCACCTTGTTATACAAGACCTTCTGTGTACGATGGAATGAAAGTACCTGATGTCTTGCTTTCGGGTAATAAAAAAGAAATAGAAAAATGGAATGAAGAGCAGTCATTAAGATTAACTAAAAAATGGATAGATTTTAATAAAAACGGAGAATATTATGGTTGATTTGAATAATTTTTTACCTGAACAAATGAAAACGGATAATCCAAACTTTAAAGCTGGTGATCATATCCGAGTTCAAGTAAGAGTAATTGAAGGTGATAAGGAAAGGATACAAACATTCGAAGGTGATGTTATTAGTTTAAAAGGAAAAGGTGCAAATAAAACTTTCACTGTTAGGAAAATATCGAATGGTGTCGGTGTAGAAAGAATATTTCCATTACATTCACCTACAATTGCTAAAATTGATTTAGTTAAAGAAGGTAGTGTAAGAAGGGCAAAATTATATTATCTTAGAAATTTAGCCGGAAAAGCTGCAAGAATTAAGAGTAAATCATAAATATCAAATTTAATAAGGTTTTTTCCTATTCTATTAATATTTTGATTTTTGTTTTTATAATAGTATTTTTAATAGCGGTTTTACCGTAAACTAAATTTTTTCATATTTTCAGAGGTCACTAGTGAGTAAGAAACTTTTCGTAGGCAGTCTCCCATGGGGAGTTAACGATCAGACGCTACAAGAAACATTTGAAGCACATGGTAAAGTTTTATCTGCAAAAGTAGTAACTGATAGATATACCGGGAGATCAAGAGGTTTCGGTTTCGTTGAAATGGAAAACGAAGATGAAGCTAATGCTGCCATTACAGCCTTAAACAATTCTGAATTAAGTGGTAGGAATATCATTGTTAGTGAGGCAAAGCCAAGAGATTAATTTTATTTCAAATGGTTTTATAAAAGCACCTTTTAAAGGTGCTTTTCTTTTTTAAAAGGATAAAATAAAACGAACCTTTTTTTACCAAACAATATATTTTCAAACATAATAGCTAAAATTTTATTAAAGAAAACAGGCGAAAGATAAAAATTATCTTTCGCCTAAATTATTTATAAATTTATTAAAGAAACATCAAGAATATCTTCTTCTTTATTAGCTAATTCTTCAGTAATTTTTACTGATGGTTTTGAATCAAGCATAATTTTGCAGCAAGCTGTTAATTCACCGTCAAAAATAACGTTCTCAATTTCTTGAGCATTAATTTTTTCATCACTAAGTAACTGCAAGACTTTTGAAAGTACACCAGGCTTATCAAAATGTCTAATTACTAATTGATATTTTGCTGCAGTAATTTCGCATCGGTTTATCCAGTTTTTTACTACACCTGTTTTTTTGTATTGCTCAATAATTTTAAATGTCTCTTCTGCAACCGCATTTTGTGCCTGCATGGTAGAAGCACCAATATGGTGTGTCACATAAATATTTGGTATTTTAATTAAATCCGAACTAAATTTTCCTTGTTTTTCTTCAGTTTCGTCGTTAAAAACATCAATTACAACTAATCTTTT
>JADFGB010000193.1 GCA_022567875.1 Bacteroidota bacterium
TAGCTTTGCTTCTACTGAAGTATGAGAATTGTAAAAGCTCCATTCCTCCTCCGACCCCCACATATAAAATTTGAGGTTCGTCTACCAAATCTCTTGGATTAACTGTGCTGCCACATCCGTAATTCATCTCCAGCATTTTATTAGGTATAGAAAGTTCAGGCAATTGCCAAATGGGTGTGGTAGTACAGCAAAGTCCTTTTTCCGGATTTATAGCCGCTTGTTTATAAACATCTTTAACTGTGTCAAGATATGTTTCCATAATTTCTGTTACTCCTCAATTCATAGTTTTTTATTTTTTATTTATTAATTAACTAAAATATATTATTAATAAATGAAATAAAGCACCAAATGCAGCGGCAATCGGTAAAGTTAAAACCCAAGAAAATATTATTTCCTTTATCACTTTGGAATTTCTTTCTTTATTACTTACTCCGATACCGAAGATAGAGCCTACCGAGACATGTGTAGTGGATAATGGTAGACCGAAAAGACTACCGGCAATCACCGATATTCCAGTCGCAAAATTTGCAGTAAAACCCTGTCCATCATTTAAGGGTGTAATATTTTTACTCATATTCTCCGATACTTTTTTTGAACTCAACATTCCTCCGGCAAACATTGCTACTACAACCATTAATAAACTCAATTTAGGGTCTATTAAATTAAAAAAGATAAACAAGCCCAAGAGTTTAGGAGTATCGTTTAATCCCCTTGCAAAACTTACAAAACCGCTACTTATAAAATGAGCGGTATCCAGCAAAGTTTGGGCGCTAACACCAAAAATTTGCCCGCTATATTGTTTTTTACAACTTGTGATATTATCTACAGAGGCATCTATTTTTCTTACTTCCTGCAGAAGTACCTGTGGGGAAGTATTAGATGGCAAAGCAATAGAATAACTTTTCTCACCTACGCAAACGCAAGTATTTTCGTCTATTCCGAGTTTGAGTCTTGTTGTCCTAAATATTTTGTACAGTATGAAACTTAAAAAGAATGCAATGAAAGGTCCTAATAATAACGGAAGTAAAAACACCGAGAATAATCTTGAAAAATTTACGGCATTCCCGGCTGCTGCTAAACCCGTACCAATTAAGGCACCTACAATACTGTGAGTAGTGGATATAGGCATGCCTACTCTAGTAGCAATCAAAATTGTCATTCCTGCACCGAGAGCAATGGGTATATTTATTGGAATTGTATTAAGCATTGCATCAGGAAGAAGACCTTTACCTGAAAAAGTAACAATCAATTTTTGAGCGATGAAGAATGCCAATAAAGAACCGGTTGCTGTTGTAAAAGAACCCCAAAGTATAGCCTTTTTATAACTTATAATATTACTACCGTATAGTGTAGCAACACCTTTTATATTATCGTTCGCTCCATTATAGTAAGATATAAATATAGCGGTAAAAACAATGAAAAATATTTCCATTAAATAATCACGTTCATTTAAAATTATTAAGATGCTAAATTAAAGTTATACTAAGTCATAAAAAGTAAAAAAGACTACACTTAGGTATAGAATTAACAAATGTGAATATAAAAGGATTTTATTAGGCTTTTAATTTTTTAGATAAACTTTATTAAAAATAATCTTTTAAAATTTAGGTAATATTTTATTTGTTCTTAATTAATCTTACTAACTCTAACTCAATATTTTCTTCACAATAAAACGGTTCGCCGTATTCTTTCCCGATTTGAAATCCGTAAAATTTTGCCCTAATAGAAATATATTCCATAAACTTTGCACTGCTTATAAATGTTTCAGGCTCTTTGTTTTTCGGATTATAAAATTGTGACTTATATGCCATAACGGATTTCATTTTATCTTTAAAATACTTTGTTATATCTACAATAAAAGTTGGCTCAAAAGTATAAGTCTGCATATAATAAAATAATTTTTGAGGTCTATATGCTTTTTGCTCTTTACCTCTAAGTTTTGTTACAGCTTTAGTAAGTCCTGAAGTAAACATAGCTTTTTTTACAATTTTATTTGTGTCAATATGATCGGGATGGCGGTCGTTAAAGTAAGGGGCAAAAATAATTTTAGGTTTGTATTTTCTTATTTGTGTAATAACCTTATCTAAATTTTCTTTTATGTCCTGAATGTTTCCATCAGTAATATTAAGATTTTCACGCAGAGAAACATTTAATACAGTTGCAGCTTTAAGGGCTTCTGCTTGTCTTCTTTCCGGGGTACCCCTGGTTCCCATTTCGCCTTTGGTAAAATCAATTATTCCTACTTTTAACCCTTTCGAAGAAAGTTTAACTATTGTTCCTCCCATAGATAGTTCAGCATCATCAGGGTGCGCCGCAAAAATTAAGACATCAAGTTTCATTTGATTTCTATTATATTATTAAATGAGTTTAAAAAATAATCATATTTAATTTTGTTTGCTATTTTGATTATGAAAGATTTTATTCTTAAATAAAATTTACTTAAGGGGTTTTATAATTTTTATTGTTTTAAATTATGAAATAAAAAAATATTCATCCACAAAAATAAACTGTTATGATTATCAAATATTTAATTCTAATTTTATTTTCGGCAATCATTATGACTTCTTCAAAGACATCAGCACAATTTCAGAGAAACGCTTTCATAAATGGTAAAATTTATACTGTTAATGAAAAACAACCTTTTGCCCAAGCAGTTATTACCCAAGGAAATAAAATTTTATTTGTCGGCTCAAATTCGGAAGCAAAAAGATTTATCAATAAAGAAACTTTTGTTACAAACTTAAACGGTAAACTTATGCTACCGGGTTTTATTGATGGGCATGCACATTTTACAAGCGGTGGCTTTTACTTACTTGGGCTAGACTTATCAAAAGCTAAAAGTAAGGAAGAGTTTAAAAATATTTTAATAGAATATGTGTCAACACGTAAAGCAAAATGGATAACAGGTGGAAATTGGGATCACGAACTTTGGAAAATAAAAGAAATTCCCACCAAAGAATTAATTGACGATTTTACGAAAGAGACTCCTGTTTTTATAAGAAGATATGACGGACATATGGGATTGGCAAATTCATATGCACTAAAACTTGCAGGAATAACAAAGAATACAAAAAACCCTTCAGGAGGTTTAATTGTAAAAGATAAAAAAACAGGCGAACCTACAGGCATATTAAAAGACAATGCAATGGATTTAGTTTCATCCCTAATTCCTGAACATTCTCACCAAGAATATATTGAAGCTGTTGAAGCATCTCTAAAATATGCAAGAGAATTTGGTGTGACAACTGTTGAGGATCTCACATTTCAAAATGATTTAAAAGTATACCAGGAATTAGAAAAGAAGGGAAAGCTAACTTGCAGAATTTACACCCGTCTACCAATTGACGATTATAAAAATTTAGTAAACGAAGGTATTCAGTATAATTTCGGCAGCGACAAAATTCAATTAGGCTCATTAAAAGCATATTCTGACGGATCTCTCGGTTCAACCACAGCATGGTTTTTTGAAAAATACAATCAAGACACAACAACTTATGGTCTGCCAAACGATATAATCCAGGACGGACGCTTTAAAAAATGGGCTTTTGAAGCCGACAAAAATAAATTACAGCTTTCGGTTCATGCAATCGGAAACAGAGCTAATGCTTATACTTTAGATGTCTTTTCCGAAATTAAAAGTAAGAATCCAACCTGGGATAGAAGATTCAGAATAGAACACGCACAACATTTACGAAAAGAGGATATTTCAAGATTTAAAGAAATTGGTGTAATTGCTTCTATGCAACCTGAACACTTG
>JADFGB010000194.1 GCA_022567875.1 Bacteroidota bacterium
TATCTTGCTTTAACCTCAATACCGAATGTATTGTATTTTTTAAGAGATATGTTTTCTTGTATTTGCATTTATTAAAATTAAAAAATTAATTCTTTCATAAATAGTATAGAATTTAACAGATAATTCTTGATATTTTACAATTGACTATTGACCATTGATTATTGACCTTTCCCTTTCTCCACTTCTTCAATTGCAAGCTTTGCAGTTTCAAAATCAAAACCTTTGCTAATTAAGAAAGAAATCAATTTGTTCCTTGCATTTTTATCATCAAGTTGATCAACAGATTTGTTTTTTAGTTTTTTGTTAATATGATAAACTGCCTCTTTTATATCATTTCCTTCCGGAAAAATTTCAGAAATAATTTGCTCTATTATTTCTTTATTTACTCTTCTTTTTATAAGTTCGTTTTTAATTCTGTTACTTCCAAAATGTTTGAATGTTCGTTTATCCCTTGTATAAGCAGCAGCAAATTCATAATCGTTTAAATAATTTTTATCTTCTAATTCATTAAGGATTGTATTTATTAAATCAGAAGCATACTTTTTGCTTTTCAGCTTTGTTGTTAGTTCATACCTAGAATGAAGCCTTCTTCCCAAATAATAGAAAGCTCTTTGCTTAATAAAAAATAATTGATTCTCTTTTATTAAAAAAGAAGAAAGGTCGTCCGAAATAAAATCTCCTTTACGCAGACCATTTTTCAGTACGACCTCTTTGGATAGAAATAATTTTTCACCATCTTCTAAATAAACGATAACATTTTTATCGTTCTTACTAATTATCCTCTCAATTTTCATTGAGACTTAAAATATTCTATGAAATAATTCACCTAAAAATATTCCAATCAGCTTTTACTTTCTTCAACAACAGGTTTAGGTTTTTCTTCAACCATTCCTAATTTTTCTTTAACCTCTACTTCCAATTTATCATACATTGCTGAATCTTCATTTAACTTTGTTCTTAACTGTTCTCTGCCTTGAAAACGATCTTCTCCGTAAGTGAACCAAGCACCGCTTTTCTTTACTATTCCATGTTCAACACCGAGATCAATTAAATCTCCCGATTTACTAATGCCTTCGTTATAAAGGATATCAAACTCTACTTGCTTAAAGGGAGGTGCTACCTTACTTTTAACAATTTTTACTTTTGTTCTGTTACCTATTACATCTGTTCCATCTTTTATTGCTGCAATCCTTCTTATATCCATTCTGACTGAAGCATAAAATTTAAGTGCGTTACCGCCAGTTGTTGTTTCAGGATTACCGAATATAACGCCTATTTTACTCCTTAATTGGTTAATAAAAATTAAAGATGTATTAGACTTTGCAATTGCACCTGATAATTTTCTTAGAGCTTGTGACATCAATCTTGCCTGCATCGCCATGGTTGGATCACCCATTTCACCTTCAATTTCAGAACGAGGAACTAATGCCGCAACAGAATCAATAACAATTACATCCAATGCATTACTGCGGACTAAGGTATCGGTTATTTCAAGTGCCTGCTCACCAAAGTCAGGTTGTGCTAATAATAGATTTGGTATATCAACCCCGAGTCGTTTTGCATAATTTACATCGAGAGCATGTTCTGCATCAATAAATGCGGCAAGTCCGCCTTTCTTTTGTGCTTCCGCAATTATATGAAGACAAAGTGTTGTTTTACCGCTTGATTCAGGCCCATAAATTTCGGTTACTCTTCCTCTTGGTATTCCGCCAATACCCAAGGCATGATCTAATGAAAGAGCGCCGGTTGGAATAGATTCAATATTATTGATTACACCGTCACCAAGTTTCATAATTGCGCCTTTGCCGTAAGTTTTTTCTATGCTGGCAATTGCATCATCAATAATTTTTAATTTTTGTTCCCTATCTGATCCCATTGTACCTCCGATTCAATTTAGTTTTAAAATTTTAATGTCTTTATATTTTGACCCTTTATGTAAAAGCTTACTCTCTACTATTGCAATTTCATCTGCAACAAAGTTTTCCTCAGGTATCTTATAATTTTTAAATAATTCTATAAAATTATTTTGTACATTTCCTTTTATTCTCAACAAAGTGAGATGTGCTTTAAAATTTCTTTCATCCTTTAAAATAGAAATTTTTTCCAAAGCATTATTGATATCTTTAACTAATTTATTTAATTCCGGATTTGCTTTTAGTCCAAGCCATAAAATTTTTGGCTCTTTTTTGATAGAGAAAAATCCGAAATTATCTAAACTGCAATTTAGTGTTTTATAATTTGATATAAACCCTAAGGCATCAATAATTTTATCAACAATATCATTTTGTACATCTCCGATAAATTTAAGAGTAATGTGTAATTTATTTATCGGTTCCCATTTAAGATTTTGATAATCAGAATAAGCTTTTATCCTGTATGAAATTATTTCTTTTTGAATATATTCAGGAATTTTTAATGCAATAAAAATCCTTCTCATATTATTCTATTCTAAGGATATATCGCCTTATCATTTCCAAAGCTGCCTGAGTTGTTCTTTGCTTATTAAAGATCCTGTTTTCACCAAACACAAACTTTTTTGCAGTACATACTTTGTCATCACAAAAACCTATATAAACCAAACCAACAGGCTTGTCAGTAGTTGCGCCGGTTGGGCCCATTATACCGGTAATGGAAAGTCCAATATCTGTTCCGCTGATTGACTTAACACCGTCAGCCATTTGCTGGGCTACCTGCAGACTTACAGCACCGTGCTCATTCAAAGTATCTTCGTTTACATTCAATATTTCCACCTTTGATACATTACCATAAGAAATAATTCCACGTTCAAAATATTTGCTGGCACCGGGTACATTTGTAAGTAAATTAGATAAATTACCGCCTGTACACGATTCAGCAATTGATATTGTCAATCCTCTTTCAGTAAGCAGCCTGCCTACAACCTCTTCCAAAGATTCCTCGGTTCTGCTGTAAATATATCTTCCTGCTTTTCCCCTAATTTTTTGTTCAACTTCTAACAACTTATTCTTTGCTAATTCTTCAGTTTCGGCTTTAACTGTTATTCGCATTTTAACTCCAAATTGATTAGGAAGAAATGCGAGTTTAGCTCCCTCCAATAATTCATCTAAGTTACCAAGTCTTTTAAAAAGAAAGGATTCTGGAATTCCTGTTGTTAAAAGATTGCTTCGTAAAGAATACGATTTTATTGCTCCCATTTTTTTACGCAGATAAGGAATTACAAATGTTTCCATCATATAGTTCATTTCAGCCGGGACACCCGGTAAAACAATAAATATTTTTTCATCTTTTTCAATGTACATTCCGGGAGCAGTGCCGAGCATATTTCTGATTGGAGTTGCAATTTTAGGTACAAGAGCCTGACCTTCGTTTATTTTATCAATTTTCCTTCCCCGCTTTTCAAAAATCTTCTTTACATCATCTAAAACTTCGGGGTCTTCAACAAGTTCGCTATTGAAAAATTTCACAACACATTGTCTTGTTACATCATCGTGTGTCGGACCAAGTCCGCCAGTTATAATAATTAAATCATTTTTTCCCCAGCAGTCTCTAAATTCATCAAGTATTTCCTTTTCGCCATCTTCATTAACTGAATGATGCTTGGCCCACTTGATGTGTCCTTTCATAATAGCAACATCAGTTGTTAGTTTATCACCTTGAAACTCTCTAACAGCACTTTCGGTTACTATGCTCCACATACCATCAAGTGGGTCTGGATAATACCCATATACCTTTAAACTTTTTTGGGCTTGATAGATTATTTGATTGTCTGCT
>JADFGB010000195.1 GCA_022567875.1 Bacteroidota bacterium
TGGAAAACAGATTCATCCAGATGGATATTTAGATTATTATAGCAATACTATTACAGTGATTCCGGAAGGTGATGATTATGAGTTTATGGGCTGGACAACACCTGTTTTTAATAAAGTATCAGTATCGAGAGCATTAACATTTTCTTGGTTGTTTCCGAAGAAAAAATTCGATTTAAACACTAATACCAATGGAGAACATCGCGCTTTTGTTACTACAGGAACTTACGAAGAAGTATTTCCGTTTGATATATTTCCAATGCAAATTTTAAAAGCATGTATGTACGAGGATTTAAACGAAATGGAAGCTTTGGGAATGTACGAAGTTGCACCTGAGGATTTTGCATTAACCGAATTTGTATGTGTGTCCAAACAACCACATCAGGAAATTATCAGAAAAGGTCTGGATGTAATGATTAAAGAAATTGGGTAGTTAATTCAGAATTATGAATTTTTAAATGGTTAAATGTAATATGAAATTTATAAAACCTCTTTTTTTTTCTTTGTTGTTTACAAGTTTAATAATAGCACAATCAATAAATGAAAGTAAAATAAAATCTGTCGGGCCTGTCTCTCATATGCCGTATGGTTTAACAAAGATTAATTATCCCGGTGACAGCAGCATAGATATTACTTATTATAAATTAAATTTAACTGTTCAGTATAATCCAAATTATTTAATTGGCATTGTTACTGTTGAAGCCAAAAGTACAATAGAGGGATTAAACACTTTATTTCTTGATCTTCAAAATGTGTTAACAGTTAATTCCGTAACATTAAATGGGCAATCATTAACTTTCTCACAACCATCAGGAAGTGCAAAATTAAATATTACATTAGACAAAACGTATAATAACGGCGAAAAATTTAGTTTAGTTATATCTTATCAAGGGAACCCCGCTTCAAGCGGATTCGGCAGCTTTACATTTGATTCTACCGGGCAAGGACAGCCTTCAATTTATACTTTGAGCGAACCTTACGGTGCAAGCGATTGGTGGCCTTGCAAAGATACACCTGCCGATAAAGCAGATTCTGCAGATATCTGGATCACTTGCAGAAATGACCTTAAAGCAATATCAAACGGCAATTTGATGGGAATAGTTGATAACGGAAATGGTACACACACTTACAAATGGAAAACAACTTATCCGATTGCTCAGTATTTAATTTCTATGGCAATTGCACCTTATTCTCAGTATGATATTTATTTTCATTACAATTCTACCGATTCATTGCTTGTATCAAATTATCTTTATCCCGAAACTATGACAATTTCAGCGACATATACGTTGGATAAAACATTAGATATGTTTTCTATTTTTTCCGACAAGTACGGTCCGTATCCATTTTTGAAAGAGAAGTACGGACACGCTCAATTCGGCTGGGGCGGAGGAATGGAGCATCAAACTATTACTTCAATCGGTTTTGTTGGTGAAGGATTGATTGCCCACGAACTCGCCCATTCATGGTTCGGCAATAAAATAACCTGTAAAAATTGGGAAAGCATCTGGCTCAACGAGGGGTTCGCAACATTTTCAGAGGGACTTTATTATGAGTTTAAATATAATAAGTCAGTTTATAATAATTATATAAATGATAGAATGGATGATGCTAAATTAGCATCAGGGACTATTTTTGTTCAAAATATCAGTACTGCAAATTCAATTTTTAACTGGAATAGATCTTATGCAAAAGGAAGTGTAGTCTTACATATGCTGAGAGGAATAGTTGGTGATGCCAATTTCTTTAACATAATGAAAACATACGCTGCTGATCCTAGCATTGCTTATGGAGTTGCAGAAACAGCAGATTTTCAAAGAGTAGCTGAATCAATTTACGGTTCAAGTTTAGACTATTTTTTTAATGAATGGATTTTTGGTGAAAATTATCCCAAGTACAATGTGGTTTGGGGTTATTCAAATTTGGGCGGAGGACAATATTCCGTTAATTTAAATATTTCACAAACTACAAATACAAATCCAATATTTTTTACAATGCCCGTTCAGTTAAAAATAACGATTGGTTCAACAGACACCTTGGTTACTGTATTTAATAATATTGGAAATCAGAATTTTGATATTGTAATAAACGGTTTACCAAGCGGATTAACATTTGATCCTAACAACTATATTCTGAAAGACTTGTTAAGTATTGTCACCGGTGTTGAAGACGAAGCAGTACCTAATATTTTTACATTAGCACAGAATTACCCCAACCCGTTTAACCCCACTACTACAATTAGTTATTCCGTACCTGAAAAAAGTTTTGTTTCATTAGTTATAACAGATCTATTAGGAAGAAAAGTAGCAGAATTGGTAAACGAAGAAAAACCACAGGGAAATTATACAGTCTCATTCAATGCAAATAAACTTTCAAGCGGGATTTATTTTTACACTTTGTCATCTGGTAAGTTTATTAAGACGAAGAAAATGATTTTACTGAGATAGGGTAGAATAAAATTAACTTTTGGGAAAGGAGCAGGTGAAGCAGCCGGGATAACAGAAGGGCTTGTGAGATTGTCAGTTGGAATTGAGAATGTGAATGATTTAATTGAAGATCTTGATCAAGCTTTAGAAAAAGTTTGAAATCACATTTAAGTTATTAATTTTATATATAACCGATTCTTTTAATAGCTTAAAAATATCGTCATCTTTTCTTGACAACTCTAACGATTATTTTTATTTTTGGTACTAATAACCACTGCTAAATGGCGGTGGTAATTTTTTTTAAAAAAGATATAAATAAAAAGAGAATAATATGGCAGAATCCAGTTTTGTTTATTTAACTAAAGAAAGATTGGTTGAACTCGAAAAAGAGTTGAAAGGATATAAAACAACAGGCAGAAAAAATATTGCTGCTAAAATAGCCGAGGCTAGAGCTCACGGTGATTTATCAGAAAATGCCGAATACGATGCAGCAAAAGAAGAACAGGGTTTATTTGAACTTAAAATAAGTAAGCTTGAAAATGTTCTTTCCCGCACAAGAGTGATTGACGCCAAAGATTTTCCAAAAGGCAAAATTCATATTTTGTCAAAAGTTTCCATTAAAAATTTAAAAACTAATAAAATTATTAATTATACGCTTGTTTCTGCCGAAGAAGCTGATTTTCAAGCAGGGAAAATATCAGTAACTTCACCTGTAGGTAAAGGATTGATGGGAAGTAAAATAGGTGAAAAAATAAAGGTACATGCACCTGCAGGTATTTTAGAATTTAAAATTTTGTCAATTGAGTAAAATTGATTGTGACGGATGAAGAGTACATAAAATTAGCAATTAATTTAGCAAAAAAAGGAAGCGGAAAAGTTAGTCCGAATCCAATGGTAGGTTGCGTAATTGTTAAAAACGGTAAAATAATTGGCAAAGGTTATCATAAAAAATACGGGGAACATCATGCAGAAATAAATGCTATAAATTCAGCTTTAACAAGTGTAAAAAATTCCACTGTATATGTTACATTAGAACCTTGCTCAATTTACGGAAATACACCTCCTTGTGTTGAAAGATTGATAAAAGAAAAAGTTTTAAATGAATCTATTTATATAAAAACATCCAAAATAAAATTATTTGATGTTCCATATAATGCTGATAAATATCTTGGAAGACCTTATTCATATTTTGATATTTTTAGAATTGGTTTTACTTTTATAATTGGATTTCATATTTTCAATTTCGGTTGTTCAAAACATCTTATTTGTTCTGAAGCAGTGAGCAGAATTTTATATGATGCATCAAATCATAAACTAAATTTATCTG
>JADFGB010000196.1 GCA_022567875.1 Bacteroidota bacterium
TTAGAAATATTCCGCCAAGATTTTTCCTGAATTTACCGATAAGACCTTCAACACCCTCATCAAATAAATGTATATAATAATACCTGACGTTTAAACCTACAAGACTCGATTTATCAATTCCAAAGTTAGCACCGAATCCGATATATCCGCCAATAGCATATTTAGCTTGTGCATCACCAAAAGCTTTGAAAAATTCTTTATCATTTGGTGTAGTCAATACCAATGTGGGTCCAACTCCAAAATTAATATAAGGGCGGAGATTGTCATAAATTTCATTTGTGAATAGTCTGTATTGAAGTCCAAAATTTAAAGGAAGAATAAAAACTCTGTTCTTTTTAAATGAAGTAAATGGTTGTAGTGTAAATGGATCAAACCTAACTATTTCTTGGTCATCCTTTGATTCTGATATTGAAAAATCAGTGAAGAAAGTTAATTTATTAGATAAACTATGTCTATAAAAAGTCCCGAACCCAATTCCCCCTTCACTAAAAATCACATCAAGTCCGAAAGCATTATCCGGAAATTCTTCGGGTGGTCTTTCGGGGGCGAGTTTACCTATGCCTTGTGCATTTGTATTGAGAAAAGGAATTACTAATATTAGTACTATAATTAACTTTTTCATATTCTTTCTTATTTTTATTTATAAAAATATATAACATTTAATAAATAGCAAGTGATATATCAAATCTTTTTTGAATACTGATATATTGAATTGTCCAAATTATATGGGATAGTAAATATATCAATAATAACACAATCTGGTACTTAAAAAGTTCCAACCCGGTTATTACAGTTTATTAAAAAAATAAAACAATATGGCTCAAAATTTAGAACTAAAAATTAAACTAAATTCAACCAATGAAATTGAATCAATTCTAAATAGAAATAATATCCCTTTAAGTGAAGTCCTGTATCAGAAAGATGTTTATTATTCAGTTAAAAAAGGTTTATTAAAGTTACGTATTGAGGGTAATAACTATTCTCTTATAAAATATTTAAGAGATGAGTCAGGGGATGAGCGCTGGTCTAATTATGATATTATACAACTTACAAACGGAGATGTTGAAAAATTTTTATCAGATATTTTTACAATTGAAGCTATAGTTAAAAAAACAAGGAAGTTGTATTGGCTTTTTAATACACGAATTCACATTGACCAAGTTGAAAGGCTCGGTAATTTTTTAGAACTTGAAACCATCGTTGAAGGAAATAGTGATGATGCTAAATGCAGATTTGATAAAGTTATTGAGCTTCTAAATTTAAATACAAGAAATCAGGTTAGGTGCTCATACCGGGACCTTTTATTAAAGAAAAAAAATGATACTCACTAAATCAAAAAACAAAAATATTGAAATCAATTCCGAAATTGATAAAAGAATAAAAGACGGTGAGATACCCAAATTACTTTTAATTGTACCAACAAATCGTAAAGTAAGATATTTAAAAAAAGAAATAATTTCATCTTCACCAAACAACTCGGTACAAAGAATTAATTTAGAAACTATAAGCACCTTGTCTACAAAAATTGTTTTGAACGATTCCGACATAAGAAGGGCAATATTAAGTGAACCGGCATCATTTGTGCTATTAGAACAAGCTTTTAAAGAGATTGATCCAAAGTATTTTTCTAATTATAAAAATAACATTCCAACAGGGACACTTCAGCAGATAAAAAATGTAATATCAGAATATAAAAGACATGGAATAACACCACAGATTTTAAGGAACGAATTCCATAAGCTCATAGGTTCTGAAAAATTGAAAGCTGAAAACATAGCCGATATTTATGAAGCATATCAAACTAAACTAGAGAAAATACAGATTAAAGAAATAGGAGATATTTATAAAGAAATTGGGGACTTATCTATAAATGAATTTAAAAAAAGATTTAAAGAGTTTTATCCCGAAGTGAATTTTATAGCAGCAAATGGGTTTGATGAATTCACACAACCCGAAATAAATATTTTGGATTTATGTTCAAAAATACCTGGCGTTGATTTATATATTCACATTGATTACCAAGCTAATAATGATTCAATTTTTTTTCACTTAAATAATACCTATTTAAAATTGATTGAAAGAGGATTTAAAATTATTGATGAGAAAACTAATGTGTCGAAAAACCAATTTGAGAATTTTATTAGAATTAATTTATTTAATTCTAAAAGCCCGAAGAACAAAATTGATTACAGTGGAAACATATATTTACTTGCTGCATTAAATAAAGGAAAAGAGATTGAAATAATTTCAAAAGAAATTAAAAAACTAATAATAAATCAACAAGTACATCCGTCTCAAATTTGTATTGCTTTTAACTCCATTCAAAAATATTCATCAATAATTAGAGATGTTTTATCAAATTACGGTATCCCCTTTAATTTAACTGATAGATTTACACTAAGCTCATCACAACCAGTTATTTCTGTAATTAATATACTCGAAGTATTGGAAAATGATTTTTATTACAAAGATATTTTAAGGGCATTAAATAGTGGATATTTAAAAAATCTTAATATTAATTCGACAAGTATTTTAAAGTCAGCCGCCAGCTTAAAAATAATTTCAGGGTTAAGAAATTGGATAGACACTTTAAAAGATGAAATTTATATCCGCAAAAATAACACATACAATGAGTGGGATGAGTTGTTAAAAATAGAAACTTTTGAAGATGCATTATCAAGCCTGGTAACAATACAAGAACTTTTAAGTCCGTTTGAAACTGAAATGACTTTAAAAGAATTCAAAGAAAAAGTAATTGAACTAATTTATAAACTTGAAATACCGATAAAACTTTCTGATGATATCGATTTTAATGCAGAAAAAAATATTAAAAGCTTGACAATTTTTATTGAGGTTCTCGAGGAATTGACGGATTTGTTTATTAGTGAGTATGGTAGTACTAAAAAATTCCCGTTAAAATTTTATCTAAATTATCTTCGTACTGCTGCAAAATCAACAAGATATAATGTAAAAGAAAAACCTAATTACGGAGTTCAGGTTACATCCATCAATGAGATAAGGGGGTTAAAATTTGAATATTTGTTTTTGTCAGGTTTATGTGATGGTGATTTTCCCACTCGTTACCAGCCCGAAATATTTTTTTCAGGATCATATTTTAAAAAAGAGAATCAACACCAGGCAAAGGAAAGATACCAGTTTTATCAAGCTTTATGCAACTGGGAAAAGAAACTTTATTTAACTTTTCCTTTAACGGATGAAAAGAGAGATCTTGTTAAATCAAATTATATTACAGAGCTTGAATCAATAGTTAAAATGTCAACCTTAAATCCTGAAGAATTCTCAAACAAGATTTACTCGAAAGAAGAATTTTTAATCGAGATAGGAAATAAAGGGATAGATAACTTTCCTATAAATATAAAAAATGAAGAATATGAATTTGATTTGGAAGAAATAGAAAGTTCTATTAAAATTGATAAATGTAGAAAGAAAGACCCATTCGGTAATTCTTCTTTTAACGGTTTTATTAGTAATGATTTAAAAAATGAAGCTAGGGAAAAACTTGCTGATTACAGAGAGAAACAATTTTCTTATTCGCAATTGGAAACCTATGCCAAATGTCCGTACAAGTATTTTGCAGAAAGAGTTTTAAAAATAGAACCCAACGAAGAACCGACCGAGGAGATGGAATTTCACGAACTCGGTACACTTTTGCATTTAATTTTATATAAATTTTATATTCGGCTTCAAAAAGAGGGAATAGTTTTAAGCGGCTGCAGTAATGAG
>JADFGB010000197.1 GCA_022567875.1 Bacteroidota bacterium
GCCCAATTATCGAAGTTATCAGCATATGATTTTCCCAACATAGTAATGAGGGAATATAACCCTTTTAAATTTAAATACTCTGTTAACGTCATTCCCGCGCAGGCGGGAATGACGTGCTTTATTCATCAAACCTATTTGAAACTGCAATTAGGGAGCAGGTAGATATTGGCATAGAAGAAGCATATTCAATTATTTTTGTGGTCGATGTTCAGTCGGGAATAAACCCGATGGATGTTGAAATATTGAAAATGCTCAGAAATTCGGGTAAAACTTTTTTTCTTGTTGTAAATAAAGTAGATAAACAAAGTCAAGAAATTACAGCTACTGAATTTTATCAATTAGGGATAGATAAATATTATGACGTTTCTGCAACAATGGGAAGAAATATAGGTGATTTTTTAGATATCCTTACAGAAAATTTTCCTAAAAATGAAGATGAAGAAATTGATGATAGACTTAAAATTTCAATTGTTGGGAGACCGAATGTTGGTAAATCATCATTATCTAATGCTTTGCTTGGTTATGATAGGAGCATAGTTACAGACATTCCTGGAACAACAAGAGACAGCATAGATTCAATTCTGAAATATTACGGCAAGGAAATTATATTAATTGACACTGCTGGTTTAAGAAAAAAGAAAAAAGTTAAAGAAAATATCGAATATTTTTCTAATATCAGAAGCTTAAAAGCTATTGGGGAATGTGACGTTGCTGTAATTATGTTAGATGCTCAATTCGGACTGGAAAAACAGGATCAGACAATACTTGATGAAGCAATTAGATGGAGAAAGGGCATTGTTTTAGCAGTAAATAAATGGGACTTGGTTGAAAAGGAAACTAATACTGCAAAAGAAATGTCCGCTCAAATAAATAAATCTTTAGGCTCAGCCGCTTATGTTCCTATTATTTATATATCAGCACTTACAAAGCAGAGAATTTTCAAATTGATAGATATTTGTTTAGAAATTGAAGAGGGACGTAAAAAGAAAATTTCTACAAATGTTTTGAATGAAACACTTTTACCTGAAATTTACAAAACTCCTCCACCTTCTACAAAGACGGGAAAAGAAGTTAAAATTAAATATATAATTCAGGTAGGTAGTAATTATCCTGTGTTTGTATTTTTTACAAATTATCCTAAATATGTTCCTTCTAATTACGTTAAATTTTTAGAAAACACTATTAGAAAAAAATTTGGATTTCACGGGGTGCCAATTACGTTAAGCTTTAAAGAAAAGTAGTGGAAACAAATAAAATAATTATAATAGGAGGAAATGCAGCAGGGCCTGCAGCTGCTGCAAAGGCTAAAAGGTTCAATCCAAATGTAGAAGTACTTATGATTGAATCAGAAGAATATATATCGACAGGAACTTGTGAGATTCCATATGTCTTATCCGGTGAAATTGATTCATACAAAAATGTGGTAATTTATTCACCTGAGAAATTTAAGGAAGAAAAGGGTGTAGATGTTTTAACCAATCATTCTGTGGAATCGATTGACAAAAAAAAGAAAGAAATTATAGTTATTGATAAAATTAAAGGGAAAAATTTTTCTGCACCCTATGATAAATTAATCCTTTGTACTGGCTCAAAAGCAAATAAATTAGAGATTTACTTACCTTACAAAAATGTTTTTAATCTGAAAAGAATTTCTGATCTATTGAAAATTAAAAATTTTATTTCTGATAATAACGTAAAAAAAGTACTCGTTGTCGGTTCCGGTTATATAGGATTAGAAACTGCTGAAGCATTAAAATTATTAGGATTGAGTGTCGCTGTATTTGATATTGCAGAATTACCATTTCCCAAAAGCGAGTTTGAGATTCAAAACTTAATATTAGAATGTTTAAAAAATAATAAGGTAGATTTTTACGGTGATGCTAAAAACATACAAATTATTTCTGAAGATGAAAAAATCAAATCAATAAAAATTGATGGTAGAATTCTTGAATTTGATTTGGTGATCACTGCCGTGGGTGTTCACCCTAATGTACACCTTGCTAAAGAAGCTGGATTGGACATTGGATCTACTGGTGCAATAAAGGTTAACAATAAACTGAAAACGTGCAACAATCACATTTACGCAGCAGGTGATAACATAGAAGTTATAAATGCAATAACGAAAAAACCGGATTATATTCCTCTTGCTACAATTGCACACAAAGCTGGTCATATTGCAGGTGAAAATGCAGCCGGGGGGAATGTTTTTTTTAGACCTATAATTACAAACATTGCAGTTAAAATATTTGACTATTATTATGCACAAGTTGGATTGACTGCGAATGAATCTGAAATGAATAATCTAAATTATGGAACTGTTTCATCTGTCATGCCAAACTTAGTTACAGTAATGCCGGAAAGTAAAAAAGTATTTGGAAAAATTATTTATGATAAAAGTACTAAATTAATTTTAGGAGCATCATTTTTTGGCGGAAAGGAAGTATCCGGCTACGCGGATTTAATTTCATCTTTTGTATATAATAAAATGAAGGCAAATCTATTAAGTAATATTGATTATAACTATACACCGCCTCTTTCACCAATGATAAATTTACTTTCAGTTTTGGGAAGAAAATTAAATGGTTTTATTTAATTATTGGATATTAAAATGAAACAACACCAAAATTTTATAGAAGTAAATCACCCTGTTCTTAAAAGGGATTTAACTATTCTGCGTGATTCTTCTACACAGCCAGAATTTTTTAGATCAGCAGTTAAACGTATTGCTACAATTCTTGCTGTTGAAATAAGCAAAGAGTTTACATTTTTTGAAAAAGAAATTGACACTCCGTTAGAAAAAACTACAGGATATTTTTTAAAAGAAGATGTTGTACTTGTCCCGGTTTTAAGAGCGGGTCTTGGAATGGTAAGTGGATTCCTGTCTGTTTTACCAAGAGCAAAAGTTGGACATATTGGTCTTCAAAGAGATGAAAGTACATTGCTGCCATTGGAATATTATTATAAAACTCCGAGTGATATAGACAAATCAAAAATTTTGCTGCTTGATCCTATGCTTGCTACAGGTGGAAGTTCCGAAGCTGCAATTTCTTTTCTTAAGAAGAGAGGGGCAAAAGATATTACTTTTGCTTGTTTGGTTGCAGCACCTGAGGGAGTAGAATTACTTGAAGCTAAGCATCCTGAAGTAAATATTTATGGTGCTTCTTTGGATAGAGAACTGAATGATAAAGGATATATTCTACCTGGATTAGGTGATGCGGGGGACAGAACGTTTGGCACTTTATAAAATATTTTCTTTCTTTTTTTTAATATCTGCTTTTTCCATCACTGTTTCGGCACAGAGTTTTTTACCGGCAGAAACTGATTCCCTTATTACAAATGGAATAAATTCAATAATTTTGCAGAATTATGATGATGCTGAAAATTATTTTAATGAATTAGATACGATGGATAAAATAGATCCGTTGGGGAAAATTTATCTTACAGTAACTTCTATTTCAAAATCATTTGACCTTGGAGAAGAATATAAATGGGATTATATATCAAATTTATTAGAAGAAGCGAAAGAAATTGCAAAAGAAAATTATAACAAAAAGCCCAAATCAGTATTAAGATTATATACACTGGCTCTTGCCGAGGGTTATTATGCATATATTAAAGGACTTGAAAGTAATTGGCTTTCTGCAATATCAAACGGATATGATGCCATCAAGAATTTTGAAGGATGTGTTATGATGGACTCTACTTTTTATGAAGCATATACAGCTATTGGTACATTTAAATATT
>JADFGB010000198.1 GCA_022567875.1 Bacteroidota bacterium
CCAAATATTCTTGAAACTCTTTTAGTGTTAAATATATTTGAACGGATTCATTCGGATCAGCATTTATACTAAACATAGACAAAATGGTTTTACTATCTGTAACTTTATAAACACCTATCTGATTTGTCATTTTATAATTTATATAATCATTATTTTTGGATTCGTCAAGAGTAATGTACTCCACCGATTTATTTGGTTTAACAATTTTTAGAAGACCTTTCTTTGCATTGTTTATTTTAATTCCCACTTCATTTCCTACAATATAATTTTTGTGTGATACATTTTTAAAAGAAAGGTAATAAATAGATTTATTAATAAGAGGAGCAAAAATCCCTTTAATAGGGAGATTTGACCAACTTAAAACAGGGGCTGTATTAAAGATAAAAATCTTTCCCAATCCATGTTTTATTTCAGTTAGAAAATGTGATTTATCGTTAAGGGTGATTATATACCTGCCTAAATTTTTATAATCAATATTTAAATGAAATAAGATTTTGGGTGAGTCTACTTCTTTCTCTTTATTCTTAGCAAATAGATTTTCAAAAACGGGATGTGTAAAGTCAATTTTATCAAATGAAAGATAATTTTCATTAGTATTTATTTTTCCAGATGATTTGACGTTTGCTGTTACTTTAAGTCCGGATAATATATTTTGAAACTTTGTTTCGTTAATAGAACTTCCTGGTAATAAAACTAGACTTCCGCCGGATTTAATATACTTTTGTAACCTATTTAGATTAGTAATTGTTTTAGAAGGAATGAAAATTATTACGTCAAAATTAGTAAGATTTAATGATGCCAATTGGTTAGAATTTGCTTCAACAATATTTATATTGTTATTATTTCTATGAGAAGTCAAAGCCGGAAGTATAAATTGCTTGTCATAAGAATTATCTGAAAACAATCCCACATTTATTTTTTCGGGTATATAAAAATTTACATATCGTTTATTATCCTGCAGTATCACGTCATCATCAATTTCAACAAAAGCACTAATAAAACCTGAAGATGAAACATTACTGCTCATCTCCAAACTTGTTGATGCACCTGGATTAAGGCTTAAATTTTTCTGACTCTTCCTTTTCCCGTTTATAAAAAGAGAAAGAACAATATCATTAACTTTTTCGTGCGAATAATTAGTTACAGAAGTTTTAAAAATTATCGGTTTGTTTTTCTCAAAAATTTGAGTGCCCAAAGTTAATTTATCAATGCCTACATTTTGATATTTGCTTCCACCAAATGTTATGGTATATAGCCTTATGTTTTCAAAAGTATTTTTATTTTTGGAAATATTATAAGACAGATTTCGTTTTTGAAAATCAGAAAGGATATACAATTCTTTATTAAAATTTTTAGAAGAAGCAAGCATATTTAACCCGTTCTTAACTGCATTATCCAAGGACCCTGTAACAGATGATATTTTTACTTTTCTAATTTTAGTTTTAAGAAAAGAAAGATTTTTACTTAATTTATAATTACTCAATTTAGAGTTTGATAAAAGAATAAGTTCTGCATCATCTCCTTCTTTTAGCTGGGATAGAATTTTATTTATTTCGGATTTAGCCTGATTAAACAAAGAGCCGTTTGTTTCTACAAATGACATACTGAATGAATCATCTAAAATAAATACCGCAGAAGTTTTTGATGAAGAAGTTGTACCTGCTAAAGCAATTCCTTTTAATGCTGGACGGGCAAATGCAAAAACGGTAAATAGAATAATTAAAACTCTAAGTGCCAACAACAGCCACTGTTTAAATTTAATTTTTCTAATTTTGCTCTTCTGAATTTCCTTTAAAAATTTGAGTGTACTGAAATCAACCTTTTTTAACTTTCTCAAATTTAACATATGAATAAGTACAGGAATAGCTGCTGCCAATAGAGCAAATAATATTGTAGGATTTAGGAATAGCATGTATAATAATTAAGTATAAAGTAATACTTAATTAAAGAAAAGAATAATTATTGTCAATAAATTAAATTAGAAAGTATAATATTATTTTGAAGAGACGTTCAATCCTCCAAAGGCGGACAAGTTAAACATCTCTACTTTATTTTTTATTATTAATTCATCTTAGCGATCAAATTTAATGCACTACCTGCTTTAAACCATTCTATTTGAGGTTCATTCATTGTGTGGTTTAGCAGAGCTTCGTCCTGTGAGCCGTCTTCGTGTTTAATAATAAGTTTTAACTGTTTGTCTGGAGCTAATTCCTTTAAGCCAATTATATCTAATTTATCATTCTCAAGAATTTTATCGTAATCACTTGGATCAGCAAAAGTTAGAGGAAGCATACCTTGTTTTTTTAAGTTTGTTTCGTGTATACGTGCAAAGCTTTTAACTATAATTGCTCTTCCGCCAAGGTGTCTCGGTTCCATTGCTGCGTGCTCGCGCGAAGAACCTTCGCCGTAATTTTCATCGCCAACAACCACCCAACCTATGTTTTCTTCTTTGTAATGCCGTGCTACATCGGGCACAGATTTATATTCACCCGTTAATTGGTCTTTAACAACACCTGCTTTATCGTAAAAAAAGTTTATTGCACCTATGAACATATTGTTTGAAATATTATCCAAATGCCCGCGGAATCTTAGCCAGGGACCTGCCATTGAAATATGATCGGTTGTACATTTACCTTTTGCTTTTAATAATAGTTGAAGGTCTATTAAATCTTCACCCTCCCAAGGTTTGAATGGAGTTAAAAGCTGAAGTCTCTCGCTTTCAGGATTTACTTTTATTTCAATGTTAGAACCATCTTCAGAAGGAGGAATAAAACCTTCGTCACTTTCAACAAATCCTAAGGGTGGAAGTTCTTTCCCGCTTGGAGGATCCAGTTTTATTTTTTCTCCGTTTTCGTTTGTAAGTTCATCTGTTATAGGATTGAATGACAAGCTTCCTGCAATTGCAAGTGCAGTTGTTAATTCCGGACTTGCTACAAATGCAAGGGTGTTTGGATTCCCGTCATTTCTTTTTGCAAAATTTCTGTTGAAAGAAGTAACAATTGTGTTTCTTTCTCCCGATTCATTGTCCATTCTTTTCCACATACCAATACAAGGACCGCAAGCATTAGCAAGCGTGAGTCCGCCAAAATCATTTAATATTTTTAACTGACCGTCTCTTTCAATTGTTGCCCTTACTCTTTCTGAGCCCGGTGTAATTGTAAACTGAGATTTAGTTTTTAGTCCTTTTGATAATGCCTGTTTTGCTATGCTTGCTGCTCTGTCAATATCTTCATAGCTGGAGTTTGTACAGCTACCGATTAAAGCAACTTTTATTTCATCCGGGAAATCATTTTCTTTTACAGCTTTTTTCATTTTTGAAATGGGCCAAGCTCTATCTGGTGTAAAAGGTCCGTTAAGATGAGGCTCTAATTCGTTTAAATTTATTTCAATCACCTCGTCATAATATTTTTCGGGATTTTGAGCAACTTCCGGATCTGCTTTTAACATTTCTTCATTTTCTTCTGCTAATGTCGCTATATCTGCTCTGTTTGTTATTCTAAGGTAAGAAGCCATTCTTTCATCAAAAGGAAAAACTGAAGTAGTTGCGCCTATTTCTGCACCCATATTGCAGATTGTTCCTTTACCTGTGCAGGATAAAGCGGAAGTATCACCAAAATATTCCACAATAGCGCCTGTACCGCCTTTAACAGTTAAGATACCTGCTAATTTTAATATTACATCTTTAGATGAAGTCCAGCCGTTAAGCTTGCCTGTTAATTTTAC
>JADFGB010000199.1 GCA_022567875.1 Bacteroidota bacterium
TGTTGGCCAACTATAGGGATGGTTATTAGGAAAACTATTTGTGATTATAGTTTCCCAAGCCAATCCGTATGGTTGGTTGTCGTAGCGTTGAAGTCTTTCGTTACTTACAACTTCTTTTTGATTGTCTAATTTTTTTTGGTCAAGAGCCGGCAGAAAAAATCCCATTCTATCTGACTCTAACCACAAAGCAAGTTCTAAATAATTAGAAGGGAGTTTTTCATAATAGTTTGTACTGTCAAAACTTGTTGAAGCATTAAGAGTTCCCCCGGCCTCTTGAATGTATTTAAAATGTTTTTCTTTAGGTACATTTTGAGAACCCTGAAACATCATATGCTCAAAAAGATGCGCTATACCTGTCTTGCCCTTAACTTCGTTAGATGATCCTACTTTATACCATATATTAACTGCAACTAAAGGTAAATCCTTTTTTTGATGAAGAATTACTTTCAGCCCGTTTTTAAGTGAATATTTTTCGTAAGTAATATTTAGTAAATCCATATTTATTTCTAACGGTTCTTCAAAATGAATTCTATGTCTTCTAATTTGCCGTCTATATTTGAACGAGGAGAAATATTAAAAATTTTACATAGTAAAGGATAAATGTCAATGTTATTAATAGTTGCGGTTTTATATCCAACCTTAAAGTCTGGTCCCATTGCAAAGAAAATACCCTGCATATCAAGTGTATTATTATCCCAGCCGTGATTTCCACCTGTTTTCATTTTCGCCATATATTTAGCTGATTTATCAGTAGTTAAACTCCAGCCCAAATCAGCTGATATAATTATATCTGGTATAAATGGATTTTTTGAGTAATGGAAGCGCGCAGGTATATTAGCTTTTGTATAAACATTAAAATGATTTTGATTCTTTAATAGTAATTGATATACTTCATTCACCTCATCAGGCTTTGGTTGTATCAACATAAATGGTCCGCCCTGCTGATATTCAACATCATAATCCTTAATAATACTTTGAATATTTACGGTGCGGTCTTTGTTTATTTCAGTCATTCCATGATCTGAAACAAGAATAACATTAGTGCTGTCAAAAAGATTTATTTTTTTAAGTTCACTAAAAAGTAAACCCAGCATATTATCTTGTTCAACAATTGCTTTATTCAGTTCTTTTGAATCGGGATTATATTTATGACCCATATCATCTGTTGCTGAAAAATAAAGTGTTAAAAAATGAGGTCTTTTAGAATAAGGGAGTTTAAGCCAGTTAATAATTCCGTTAACTCTTACTTTAAAATCTCTAGTGTGTTCATATTTTTCAAAATATTTAGGCCTTCTGTATTTGGGAGATATATCCGAGCCTGGCCAAAAATAACTTGCAGAAATAATTCCGTTTCTTTGTGCGGTTTCCCAAAACGCTTCACCCAAATACCACCTTCCGTTTCTTACCTGAATTGAATCACGTAAACTGAAATATTCATTCCTATATGGGTCGTGCATTGAATTTGCAATTAGCCCGTTATTTTCAGGATACATACCGGTTACAATAGCATAATGATTAGGAAAAGTTTTAGTCGGAAAACTTGGTCTTAAAGATAAAGCTGAGACACCGTCTTTCTTCATTATGTCAATGTTCGGACTAATTCCCCTGTTTGCATAATCCCATCTGAAACCGTCAAAAGAAATAAGGATAACATAAGGTTGTGATTGAGCATAAATACTGATGGGTAATAATATTAAGGCAAATAATATGAAGATTTTTTTTTTCAACTTTAGACCTTTAAAACTTTATGTTGGAATTTCTTTTTTAAAAGATTTAATTATTACACGTTTAATGTAATAATTTTAGTATTCTGTCGGGACGGATTGAGCCAATCAATTTAAAAATTTGTGTGAAAGGAATATCTCTGTTCCAAGAAAATAGTGTTATAAACGCTTCACCTATAATTGTATCACGGGCTACAAATCCCCAAAACCTGCCATCAAGGCTATCATCTCTGTTGTCACCCATCATAAAATAATAATCTTTTTTGAATGTGTAATTGCTTACAGGTTTTCCTTCAATAGTGATAATATTATTCTCTATTTTAACAACTCTTTTTCCGTATTCACGATCAATGATGGTTCGCCACTGTTCAATATTTCTCAGATTTAATTCAATAACGGAATTCTTTTTTGGTACAACAAGCGGTCCGTAATTATCTTCATTCCAATGTGCACCTTTAGGAAAAATTCTGTGCTCAATAACATTTGCCGGTCTTGAGTAATAGTCTAAATATTTAATATTAGGTGGTCTTCTGAATTCCTTCCCGTTAACAAAAACAAGTCTATTTATAATTTTAATTGTATCACCCGGTGTGCCAATGCATCTTTTTACATAGTTAACGCCCCTTTCCCTTGCAAAGAGCCTGTCTTTTTCTCCGGGGTATTCAAATACAACAATATCATTTGCTTTGGGTTCTCTTAGTGCAGGTAGTGTGAAATAGGGAAGAGGGGTGCTGGTAAAGGGTATATATTTGGGTGATGAAGAACCGTAAATAAATTTATTAACAAGCACAAAATCGCCTACAAGAATTGTATCTTCCATAGACCCGGTAGGGATGCGTGTGTTTTGTATTATAAATGTAATAATAAAAAATGCAGCAATAAGTGCAAATAAAATTGATGAAATAAAATCCTTAAATTTTTCTTTCGGTGTCTTTTCTCTGTTTATATCTTCTTCAGTTTTAATACCTATAAACTTTTTAAATCCGATTTTAAATGACAAATTTTTCTCCGTGAATAATATTTTTTTAAATTATGAATATATCTAATTGTTCTTTAAAGAGCTTAATTTATTTTTTAATATTTCATTAAGCAATTTTGGATTTGCCTTACCCTGTGTTTGCTGCATTATCTTACCTACAAAAAAGCCGATAAGTTTCTCTTTTCCATTAATATATTCTTTTACTTGTTTAGGATAGTCATTAAAAAGATTTCCTATCATTTCTTCTAATTCTGAGGTATCTGATATTTGGCTAATGTTTTTCTCACTTATGATTTGTTCTGCAGTTTTATTGTCGCTTAACATTTCAGAAAAAACTTCTTTGGCAATTTTACCACTAATAGTGTCGTCATTTATAAAATTGATAAGTTTGGCTATATTCTCAGCTGAAATGGGAAAATCTTTTATAGATATTTTTTCATTATTAATTATTCCAAGAACTTCAACCATTACCCAGTTACTTAGAGATTTAAAATCATTTGTAAATTTTGTTCCACTTTCAAAATAATCTGCAAGTGATTTTTCATTTGTTAATATCAGCGCGTCATATTCAGGTATTTTATAT
Source organism: Bacteroidota bacterium (assembly GCA_022567875.1). Classification (GTDB taxonomy): domain Bacteria; phylum Bacteroidota; class Ignavibacteria; order Ignavibacteriales; family Ignavibacteriaceae. Next base: position 3,287 of record JADFGB010000199.1, read on the forward strand.
TGGTTAATAAATCGTTCACATCTTACATCCGCAAGTTCCGGCATTTGTGTCTTAATTTTTTCTATCCATTCTTCATCTACTATTACAGGAAAAAGATCAGGTTCCGGAAAATATCTATAATCGTCTGCTTCTTCCTTGCTTCGCATACTTTCAGATTTATTTAAATCTGCATTCCAAAGAAGTGTCTGTTGGTAAATTTGCTTTCCGTCTTCAAGTAAATCAATTTGTCTTTTAACTTCAAAATTAATTGCTCTCTCAACATTTTTGAAAGAGTTCATATTTTTAATTTCTGTTTTTGTTCCAAGTATTTTTTCACCAATTTTTCTTACTGAAACATTAGCATCGCACCGCAAAGAACCTTCTTCCATGTTTCCATCGCAGATTCCTAAATATCTCACAATCTGTCTGATTTTCTGCAAATAAAGTGATGCT
>JADFGB010000200.1 GCA_022567875.1 Bacteroidota bacterium
TTTATTTATTATTTCAGAAATAGTTGTTGAAGTTTCCGCAGCTTTGATTTTAAGAATTCTATGTATTTCCGGATCAAAATATACGGTGGCTCTTTTTGTTAATCCCATTATAAATTCCTTTTTATTTTTTAATTTAACGTTAAAACGTTATAATGTCAAATATTATATTAAGGATTAGAGAAGAAGTTTCCCTTTATCCATTAAAATCTTTTCATCTAAATAAACAGTAGGTTTTTTTATTACGCCGTCCAAATGAATCGGAATATTTACTTTCCCTCCCATTGATGTATTATTACCCAATGCAATGTGAACAGTCCCTAAAACTTTTTCGTCTTCCAAAAGTACTCCGCTTAACTTGGCGCTGTCGTTCGTCCCGATTCCAAACTCCGCAATGTTACGTGCATTTTTACCAACCAAGTCTAACATTTTATTTAATTTCTTTGCGAGATGACCGCCAGTAATTTTAACGGCGTAACCGTTTTTAACTTTTATTTTTAAGTTGGTATTTTTTATAAGGCCCAATCCCGCCATAGAACCGTCAACAATGAACACTCCGTTTGCAGTTCCTTCAAGCGGAGCTAAAAAAGTTTCGCCTGTGGGAAGATTCCCCGATTCGCCTTTTTTATGAAACAAGCCTTTACTTGCTAAAACATTTCTTCCTTTAATTGAAAAAGATAAATCGGTACCGAGTACTGTTGTTATTCTTATCTTGCTTCCCTTTTCCAAAATTTCTTTAAGCTTTAATGATAATTTTGAAATCTTCTTGTAATCCGCATTCATCCCGCGAATCATTACTTCTTTAGTTATCCCGGGGAAAGTTGCTATTCTTGCACCCAAAGCAGAAGCATCTCTTCTTGCATCAGTATGTGTTAAGGATTTATTAGTTGGACAAAATATCACATCAAATTTTTTCATCAATTCCGCAATTTCTTTCGGAGGTTCTTCACCGTCAACTTTACCGGATTTCATTTCTACGTAAAGCGATTTAAAGCCCATACGCAGTGCGTTTTTGTGAAGCGAGTAGCCAATTTCTCTTTTAAATTCATCGGAGATTACAAGTATGTTTTCATTTCTTTTAACTCCCATACAGGTTTTAATAGCTATTTCTGAAGCAGAATCAAGTTTTGTTTTTTTCATTTTTATACCAAAAATATTTATAATTACAAACCACTACCAAAATTACGGGAAAGCTCAATTTCATAACCATTAGGATTTTGGACTTTAGATTTAGGAATTAGGATTTTAGATTTTGCCCTGCAAGCCGCCCTGTAATTAGCACCTACAGAAGTAGCTGATCTTAAATAATTGATTACCGATGACTTTACCAAGATTTGTTTTAGGAAGTAAATTATAAAATTCAATTATATCTAATTAAAATTTTTTTGTGCGTTTTTTTAATTCTTCAGAACTCATATTTATAAGCTAACTAATTTAAATCCCTAAATCTAAAATCTTAGTTTTCTCATTCCAATATGACAAATAGCAAAATCATATTTAACAGGGTCATCAGGATCATATTTTTTTAAATTATCAGTTATCTCTTCAGCCATATTCCAGTTTGTATTTTTCATTTTTGTTAATTTTAATTTTCTACAAATCCTTGCAATGTGTGTGTCAACAGGTATTATCAATTTACTTTTATCAATAACATCCCATAGTCCAAAATCAAGTTCATCTTTGCGAACCATCCATCGTAAAAATAAATTCATCCTTTTACATACGCTTCCTTTAGAAGGTAATGGAAACATAAATTTTATTCCCTGTGTAACTTTTTCTTCCCCAAATAAATTTTGAAATAATTCCAACATATTTTTTGAAAAAGATTCCAAAGCATATTTAATGTTGTATTCCGTCTGATTATAATTAGATAAAAATATATCCCCCAATGAATTTGAATTTGAATAAACTATCTTTAACAAAAGGATCAGATTTACAATATCTTCATTGGTGAAAAATCTGTGGATAATTCCCTTAAAGTCTCTTTTTATTGCAGCTTTATTTTTTTCTATTAAGTATTTAGTAGGATGTTTACCCAGTATAAAAGTTATTTTATTTAATGTATTAATTATTTGTTTAATATTTCCGTAGGCAAAAATTGAAGAGATAAAAGCAATAAGCTCAATATCTTTTTTATTTTTGAATTTATGTGGGAATTGAAGCGGATCCGGCTCAAGCTGCGATTTATCAAAAGCTTTGTAGTGATAATCTAATTTCTGTTTAAGTGTTTTGTCCAAAATAATTTTCTTTTATAATTGTAAATAATAATTTAATTATCTTAATAATTAAATAAGATATCCGTTTATAAAAAATAAACATAAAATGAAATTTCAATGTAGACATATTTTAATATTCATATTTTTCTTTGTATTAAGATAAATGTCTGACTGGATAACACTCCCAAGAATCATCCCGGCAATCTCAATGTTAGGCGTATACCATATCTGGATGAAGAACAGGCGGGGGTTTAGCTATCATGCAATCGCGGCGGTTCTATGGTGTGGATATGACTTGTCTATCGGCGCAACAGAGCACAGGGTATTTACGTGCTTACAGATGTGGTTTTCTCGGCGATTGGGTATTGGAAATGGAGGAGAGATGAATAAGATAAATTATTGTAATATATCATATATGGCATTATTTATTTGGATTGTATTGTCTATTATAGCAATTTCTTTTGCTTGTTTTGGTGTTAAAGTCTATGCGTTGATTCCGGTGATGATAATAGGGATGATTGCTGTAATGATTAATTTTGGTTTTGCTGCGACATATGATACTATATACAAAAAGGATTGAGATGTACACCCCGGAATTACAACAACTAATCCAGTACATTCATTCACCGCAGATGAAGGTGATATCCTATATCGGGATTGTCGCATGGGAAATAGTGCTGATAGGATTAACGGCACAACTTTTCATGGGAAAAAGACGCAATAAAACTGGCAAAAACCTTTTGAAAGGAGAAAAACAATGAAGAGAAGGAAGTTCTTGGTAAAAACACTGGTGGGCGGAGCAGTAGTCGGCATCGGGCTAAAGACGAATAAGCCGAGATTTATAGGGGATGAGATAAGGAAAGAGATAGCAATGAAGCCATACCATCTTTCCAGCGGGATAGAGACTTCTTGGTTAAAGGAAGGCAATGTTAATATGATATTGCCAGAAGACTTCGTTGTTAAATCATCAACCGGCATAAAATTCAAATTTGCAGATACGAGAGTAGTCCCGGTCTCTGGTCCACACATTCCACACATATGCCACCAATATTATTTTGAACGGGTAACATGACTTACACAACGGGAAAAAGGAGGAACACCATGAAGAAATTACTCATCATCACACTGTTCGCAATCGTTATAACCGTGAGCGTAGCCCATGCCGGTATACTTGAGACGGTCAAGAATATAGTTACAGATCCCATGCGGGTCAGCATATATGCGGGTCTTGGTATAGTGCTGGCATATATTTTCAAGCGGATTCCAAATAATAAGATCCAGAAAGTTGTCGGTGGCATCGGTTATGGGTTCGGTGTTACTGTAACGCTTGGTCTTGCCAAATGGCCATATACATCGGCGCTTTGGAACCGAACCTTGGAGCCTTTTGTAATCGATTTCATCTACAATGTGCCGAACTGGTTTTTGAAGTCGTTCATTGAAGGCATGAAATCCGATAATAAGCCGAAATAACTTGACAAGTTCATGACTGTGGCATATAC
>JADFGB010000201.1 GCA_022567875.1 Bacteroidota bacterium
TTAAAACCACTCTTGCCCGCCTTAGGCGGGTGAAGCCACAGCGCCAATAATCTGTTTTAATTGAGCGGGAAACGGGGGTCGAACCCGCGACATTCACGTTGGCAACGTGACGCTCTACCACTGAGCTATTCCCGCAAAATTTTATTTCTATAAATAATTACATAACAATAATTTTTAAGAGTTGAAATATAATATGAATCACCAATTGTTGCAATTATTTTAGGGTTAAAATTTTTTACAAAGATAGAATAGTTTTTTTTATTAAATTGCAACTGTTAAAAAACCCACATTTATATGCAATATTTAATAAGTATTATAATTGGATACCTTTTAGGCTCAATACCAACAGCTTATTTTTTACTAAAAATAACAAAAGGTATTGACATTAGAAAAAGCGGTTCAGGTAATGTAGGCGCTTATAATTCTATAATTACTTCTAAATCAAAATTAATAGGTTTTATTGTTTTATCAATTGATTTTTCAAAAGGACTTTTAACAGTATATATAATCAATTATTTTTTCAAGGATATATTCCTTTTGCCGGCAATTGGAATTTGTGCTGCTGTTATTAGTCATAATTACAATCCTTGGTTAGAATTTAAAGGCGGTAGAGGTTTGGCAACTGCTGCTGGTGGTTCAGCTGTATTATTTCCATTTTTATTATTAGTTTGGTCTCCTTTATGGATCATTTCATATTTATATAAAAAGAATATAATTATTGCTAATGTATCTGCTACAGTTCTATCTTATTTACTTGTAATCTCAACTTCTAAAATTGCTATGAAATATACATATCCATCTACAATTTCAAATATTGAACTGATTTTATTTACAACTATTATTTTGTCTTTGATATTAATTAAACATATTATTCCATTTAAAGATGAGATTAAAAAAATAAAATTATCAGCAAGAGGTAATAATAATGCAAATTAAAACACGTTTTATTTATTTGTTTATAATTATAATAATTTTATTTACATCCGTATTTTTGATATATAAATCACAACAACCTGAGCCTTACTTTTACAAAACTGATGTTATTACTTCACCTACATTAACACCGGCTAAACAAAAACAGCAAGTAAATAAAAAAATAACAAATGAAAGAAATAATGTTATAACAAACACAGTCAAGAAAGTAAGTCCTGCCGTAGTTGGTATAAATGTTATAGAAATAAGAAAATTTAAAAAACCATATAGCCCATTTTACAATGATCCTTTTTTCAGACAATTTTTTGGAAATAGCGGAGAGTACAGACAAAAAGTAAAAGAACTCGGCTCGGGATATATAGTATCATCTGACGGGTTTATTATAACAAATGATCACGTTGCCGGCAATGCTATACAAATTACAGTTACACTTACTAATGGTAAAAACTATTCAGCTAAATTAATCGGTACTGATCATGCAAGTGATATTTCTCTACTTAAAATTAAAGGAAGTAATCTCCCAACAGTCAAGTTTGGTAATTCTGATGAAATAATAATAGGTGAATGGGTAGTAGCTTTAGGCAATCCATTTGGCCTTTTTTCTCTTAATAATAAACCTACGGTAACTGTGGGGGTAATTAGTTCAACTGGATTAAATCTTCAACCACTTAACCAAAGATACTATCTAAACATGATTCAAACCGATGCTGCAATTAACGGAGGTAACAGCGGTGGACCTTTAGTCAATAGTATGGGTGAAGTTATCGGTATGAATACACTTATTTTTACTGCCGGCAGCCAGGGGAATATTGGGCTGAGTTTTGCAATTCCTATAAATAAAGTCAAAAGAATTATTCGCGAATTAAAAGAAAATGGTAGAGTAAACAGAAATTTTGATGTAGGACTCGGTGTACAATCAATAGATGAATGGATTGCACGTGCTTACGGATTGTCATCTACAAAAGGAGTTATAATAACTCAAGTTTACCCTGGTACACCTGCTTATAAAAGCGGCTTGAAAGTAAGAGATATAATTGTTCAAGTTGAACAATATAAAATAATTAATGAGGAAACTTTGATAAGTGTTTTCCAAGAATTCAGAGCCGGACAGATTATTAAAATAAAAGTTTTTAGAGACGGTAAAAAATATACATTAAAAATGAAGTTGGAGAGAAGTGAATGATAGCCCGATATACACGCCCTAAAATGGGAAAAATATGGGAAGACCAATTTAAATATGAAACTTGGTTGAAAATTGAGATTTTAGTTTGTGAAGCAAGAGCAGCAGCAGGTGATATTCCGAAAGAAGATGTGCAAACTATAAAAGACAAAGCTAATTTTGAAGTTGAAAGAATATTAGAAATAGAAGAAACGACTAAGCACGATGTTATTGCTTTTTTAACTAATGTTGCTGAGTATGTCGGACCTACATCACGTCATATTCATTATGGTATGACCTCATCTGACATTTTGGATACTACACTTTCTTACCAAATGAAAGAAGCTGGAGAAATTTTATTAAAACAATTAATTGAATTAAAAAATGCATTAAAAGTTAGAGCAAAAGAATTAAAATACACCGTTTGTGTCGGAAGAACACATGGCATACACGCCGAACCAACTTCAATGGGATTAAAGTTTGCAATTTGGTTTGAAGAATCAAAAAGAAATATTACAAGATTAAAAAACGCAATTGGTACAATCAGTGTGGGACAAATATCCGGTGTTGTTGGAACATTTGAACATCTTTCTCCAGACGTTGAAAAATATGTATGTAAAAAATTAGGATTGGAACCTGCTTCCGTTTCAACTCAAATTATTCAAAGAGACAGGCACGCTGAATATTTAACGACACTTTCAATAATTGGTGCAAGTCTTGAAAAAATTGCATTGGAAGTAAGGCATCTGCAGAGGACTGAAGTTTTGGAAGCTGAAGAATATTTTTCAAAAGGACAAAAAGGATCATCAGCAATGCCACATAAAAGAAACCCGATCGTAAGTGAAAAAATCTGCGGACTTGCAAGACTTTTAAGGAGCAATGCTATGGCATCTTTAGAAAATATTGCTCTATGGCATGAAAGAGATATTTCTCACTCCTCAGTTGAAAGAGTAATAATTCCTGACAGTACAATAACATTAAATTATATGCTGCATTTAATGATTGATCTCGTGAATAAATTGATAATTTATCCTGAGAATATGAAGGCTAATCTTAATTTAACTCGCGGTTTAGTCCTTTCACAAACTGTGTTACTTCACCTAGTAGATAAAGGATTATCACGGGAACAAGCTTATAAGTTAGTACAAACTGCTGCTATGGATGTATGGCAGGATAAAAATAAAAATTTAAGAGATGAATTAATAAAATCGGAAGAAATAAAAAAGTATATTTCAATTGATGAGATGGATAACATTTTTAATAACAAAAATATGTTAAAAAATATCGATTTAATTTTTGCAAGAACTGTAGAAAAATAATACAACCAAATTGTAGGATACGAGACTACAAAATATTCTTTCTTTATTTAATATCTTTTTACTAAAAATAATTTTAATAGGAACTAAGAACCTTTATTACAGTACAATTTTACATACTGAAAAATAATACAGATTAAATGTTTATGAAGAAATTGATTTCAACTCGTATCCTTTTTTTACTCGTAATATTTATCATCTCATCTAATTTTACTCATTCTCAAAATAAAATTGAGATAGATTCTATAAAAAAATGGATACCGGAATCCTACTATCCTGCTGAAGACAGACTTGTAGTAAAATT
>JADFGB010000202.1 GCA_022567875.1 Bacteroidota bacterium
TTGAAATTCCATTAGCACCAATTTTTCTTATTGAATCTATTTGCGCACTTATTTCGGTAATCTTCCAATTTTTAAATTCAGGTAAAAGTTTATAGGCAGCAACTCCGGCAATTACGTGTCTCCCATTCGAATTCGATATCCATTCTTTTAATAAAATGTCATATTTGGGTAATGAGTCTATGTTCCAAAATAATTGAGGTGAAATGTAATCCTGCTTTTTGAAAAGTAACCACTTCTTAGAATCTTGCGATGCTCTATTGTAAGCACCAAATAATGTATAAGTAGTATCTTCGCTTTTATAAATACCTAAAGGTGAACTCCCAATTTTAAGATTTGGTTTTATAGAAATAATTTTATCATACAACTCCGTCACAAATTTATTTACATTTTCTCTGCGCCATTTATCTTTAACTTTTCCTTCACCGTAAATTTGGTATGTGGAATCGTCATCAAATTCTTTATCCGGATAGCGCATATAATCCAAATTGATGCCGTCCAAATCATACTTAGTAACCATCTCCATTACCAATTTCATCAAATATTTATTTGATTTTGGATTACCGGGATCCAACCACCATTCGTTTTTAAAGTATTTACAGAGTTCCGGGTTAGCAAGTACAATATGATACGGTTTTGTTTTTTCCGGTAAACCTTTACCAAATACTTTATAAACATTCCACCAAGCGTGTAACTCAATACCTCGTTTATGTGCCTCTTGAATAAAATATTTAAGTGGATCATAACCGGGGTTTTTGCCTAATTTCCCCGTTAAAGATTTTGCAAATGGTTCAATTGAGGATGGATATAAAAGATCACCACGTGCTCTAACTTGTAAATAAATTGTGTTGAAATGCGCCTCTTTTAAAAAATCTAAAATATTTTTAATTTCATTTTTTTGATTATTAACTCCGTGTGAAGTAGGCCAGTCTAAATTAAATGCAGTAGCAATCCAAACAGCACGAACTTCATTTTTAGGTTGAGCATTAAGAATTAATGAAAATAAAATTAATATGAAAGGTATGATTTTCATAAAATTATATCTGTAGAAAAAACTGCTTCAATTAAATAGTTTTTTAGTTTTATTTAATGCGGAATATATTTGTGAAGATGTAGCATTTACATCAAGTAGAATTTCACCGATATTTTTTAATAAAACAAATCTGATTTGACCGTCTTTATTTTTTTTATCAGTTCCCATAATCTTAAGAATTGTTTTGTTCTCAACAGATTTCAAAAATGGTTCTATTTTTATTGCCGAAGGTAAGGATATATATTTTTTCAAATCTTCATTTTTTAAAATCCCCAATTGATTTGATAAATAGAAAGAAGCTACTAATCCAGCAATTACAGCTTCTCCGTGTTTAACTCTAAAATTTGAATTCGATTCAAAAGCATGCGCAAAAGTGTGGCCTAAATTCAATATTTTTCTTAAACTTTCTTCCTTTTCATCTTTAACAACTACTGTGCTTTTTATTAATAATGAATTGTAAATCAATTTTTGGAATACTGTTTTATTAAATTTATATACTTTCGAATAATTATTGTTTAAATAATTAAAAAAATCATCTTTCCACAAATATGAATATTTTATTATTTCTCCTAAGCCTGATGTTAACTCTTGTTTAGGCAGAGAAAATAAGAATTCAATATCAACAATTACTAACTTTGGTTGATAGAATGAGCCTAAAATATTTTTCCTCCCCATAAAATTTATTCCCGTTTTTCCTCCAACAGAACTGTCAACTGCTGAAAGTAAGGTTGTGGGTACTTGTATTAAATGAACTCCTCTCATATAAGTAGAGGCAGCAAAGCCTGCTAAGTCACCAATTACGCCTCCACCAATAGCAATTATAGTAGTATCTCTTCCGTAATTTTTCTCCAATAAATACGAGTGAATTTTTATTAAATAACTAATAGATTTTATAGATTCATTTACATGTAACGGATAGAAATTTAATTTAGAATATTTATTTTTAAATATTTTATTGAGTTGTTTTTTATAGATTGAAAAAACTTTTTCATCAATTACAACCAAAATATTTTTATAAATAGAATACTCTTCTATATAATCACTTATATTTTTTAATATAGAATTTCCTATTAAAATATTGTAAGCATTATCTTTTAAATTTACTTTAATTTTTTTATACATCATTTAATTTGTTAAAGATTTTAGAAAATTTAATAATATTGTAAAACTTGAATTTATTAAGTATCAAAAAAAAATAAGATTTAAAAATATATCTGTCTTCCGACAAGATACGCCTTTTTTAAAAGTCTCTGTTAATAATAATTTTTGATAATTTATCCACGATTTTACCAACGAGTTCGTTACTCGTTTTTACTTTAATATCTGCTTGATCGTAATATTTTTTTCTTGATTTCAGTAATTCTTTTATTTTAATTTTCAGTTCTTTTTCACCAAGCATATACCCTTTATCATCAAGTGCAAATGGTCTGTCCATTTTATGTTTCATTCTGTGATAAATTTCATTTTCTGAACTTTCAAACAAGATTATAAGCCCTCTCTTTTTCATCAGGGAAATATTTTCCTGATTCATCATAGTACCTCCACCTAAGGCAATAATAGCATTTACTTGTGGATTCATTTCGGCAAGTACTTTATTTTCCATAGCCCTAAATTCAACTTCACCTTTTTCATTAAATAATTTTTTAATAGAATAATTATATTTAGTTTCAATTACATCATCAAGATCATAAAAATTCCATCCTAAGGTATTAGATAGAATGGGACCGATAGTACTTTTACCGGTAGTCATAAAGCCTGCTAAATATACAATTTTGTTTAACATAGATAGTTAAAGCTATAAAATAAATGTATTAGTATAAAGAAATGATAATTATTTAAACCAACATTATGTTTTTGGAAGAAAGAATTAAATTTTTTATCTAATAAAAAAAATAAAATATATTATTTTTGGGTATATAGAAATAGGACTATAAAAATTATAAATTATAATAAAGACCAAGCATAAAAGTAACCCCGTCAATATTTATTCTTGAAGCAAATTTGCTTTGAGGGAAAGTTATTAGCTTCCCACCAATTGAAACAGATTTGCTTGTATATTGGCTTATTACTCTGAAATCTGGGTCTCTAAATTTCAACCCTGCTTGTATTGAAATATTTGACATTACTAAATACTCCATAGATATTGAGACATGAACACCATAAGCAAAATCTCTTGAATAATTATTTACTTCAACAGTACCAACTTTTCTAATGTGATTCCCAAAATAAACAGCCCCGCCTCCGCCCATTAAAAATCTAAAATTTTCAGTTGAAAAAGGTAAAACATAATAAATAGAAAGCTCAACCGGTACTACCTCAAAACCGTCTTCAGCATTTAAAGCTACAGTAGAATTTCCGATAAATCCGGTAATATTTGTTCCGGTTTGTGTTGCTCTTATATATTCAACATTTAGTCCAAATATAATATCTTCAGAAAATCTGTAACGAAATTCCACTCCGTAATTAAAAATATTATCTAAATCGTTCGAAGTATTTCTTAATATCTCGTCAGATGAGTTTGGAAACAGGAATACTTTTGATGTTGTTGTATATAGAGCATTAACACCAAAAGAAAATTTGCCGTTATTATTCTGTGAATATAACTGAGTAGTAACAATAAAGAAAACTAATATTAGATTTTTAATCATAAATTATAAAATTGAT
>JADFGB010000203.1 GCA_022567875.1 Bacteroidota bacterium
GTTGAATTCTTACGATTGGCCTGGTAATGTCAGGGAACTTGAGAACCTGGTGGAGCGAGCAGTGATTATGGTAAAAGGGCACATAATCAATGATGCAGATATAGTAATTCCCAACCAAAAACAACGGATGGAAGGATTAGAAGAAATGCTTGAAGGTAGAATCACGGATAATAGTTTAGAAATATTCTTAGCACATTGTGAAAAAACATATATAACTAAACTATTAAAACAATATAAAGGGAAAATTTACTCCTCTGCTAAAATTTCAGGGGTTGACACAAAAACTCTTTACCGAAAAATGAAGAAATATAATATAAATAAGAATATTTTTAAGGACTAATTAATATTCTTGTCAGTAATACTGCATACCACTAGAACATCCCCTTAATCAAGCCTTCAAAAATACAGAACGGTATGGTGCATAAATGCCTGAAATCACCATTCATGCCCGATTCTTTATAAGACGTTTAGTTTTATGATCTTAGATTTCATCTACCTTAAATAGTTTCCTTTTTAAGGTGTTGATGTCCGAAATATAAATTTTGATGTTTGTTGTAAAAGCATAATCTTTAAGCAAATAAGTCTAATATTTAAAGCTACTTAAGAATTTCTTAAGTGGCTTTTTTCATTTGATAAACCAGTGGTACTTTACTTGCTAACTACACATCATAGAAAAACCACGGAAATCTTAATCCATTAAATTTTTTTAGAAGGGAGTGAAAGATGAAAAGGGTAACGGCATTTATAAAGCCAATGGCAGTGGATATATTAGGAGATTATTTTGATAGGATAGGATATCCAGTATTAAAGATGTGTATAAAGGATCACAGCCAGGTTGCAACCAGATCTATTTTCTGGCGTGATGATGAGTATATCGTAGATTTAATAAAGAATGTCAGGATAGAAGTTGTTTTAGAAGTAAGTTTTTTTAGAAGTAGAATTACCCTTCCGATTTTTATAATTCCCTGTCAAATTATTTATTTTATTAACATAGGAGCATCTGTAATATGGCAGAGAGAAAACAAGGAACTGTTAAATGGTTTAATAGTTCAAAAGGTTATGGTTTTATTCAACAAGAAAGCGGTGACGATGTATTTGTACATTTTCAATCAATTACCGGTGACGGTTATAAAACTTTAAATGAAAACGATAAAGTTGAATTTTTAGTTACTGATGGTCAAAAAGGACCTCAGGCATCTGACGTAAAAATAATTAGCTAAGAATATTAATTCTGATTCGTGAGTCCCGTAATTTACGGGACTTTTTTTATTTTAAACCTCCCTTTACTCAATCCTGAATTATAAACATTGCTAAAAGTAGTAGTACTTCTATTATCTTAAAAGAATCATCTTTTTTGTTTTTACAAAATTACCTGCTCCGCTTATGGCAGTTAATCTGTAAAAATAAATTCCACTTGCAAGATTTGCTGCGTCAAAAGAAAAATTATAACTTCCGGTTTTTAATTGCTTATTTACAAGTTGAGTTACTTCCTTGCCTAGTATATCATAAATCTTAAACGTAACAAAAGATTCATTAAGGATAGAAAAAGAGATATTTGTTGAAGGATTAAAAGGGTTTGGGTAATTTTGGTTTAAGGCATAATCTGTTGGAATAAAGTCTTTTACTTCTCCTATACCTGTTGAGGCTGTCACGGTCGTACCGTGACAGCCATAATCAGTAAATGGATAATACAAATAAAAAACATTACTCTGTTATAACGCTTCCGCCAAGACAGATTTTGTCGTCATAAAAAACTGCAAATTGTCCCGGTGCAATTCCTTGGTCCGGTTCATCCAAAATAACTTCGGCAGTTTTATCATCTAAAAAATTTAAAGCGCAATTAAAGAACCGTTGTCCGTGTCTTATTTTAACTTGAAGATTCTGCTTGTGAGGTCGTACATCGGTTATCCAATTAAATTTTGTTACTTTAAAATTATTTCTACTTCTTTCAGTTTTATTTTCTTTTGAAATGTAAACCAAATTTTTTTCAGTATCTTTTTTTACAACATACCAAGGACCACCTCCAAGTTTTAATCCCGATCGCTGACCTATTGTAAAATAATAATATCCTTCGTGCTCACCGATTTTCTCACCTGTTTCATAAACAATTATGTCACCCCTTTTCTCTCCCAAATGCTGTTTTATAAATTCATTGAATTTTATTTGTCCTAAAAAGCAAATGCCCTGACTGTCTTTTCTGTTTTTATTGGTTAGATTAAACTGTTCTGCAAAATCACGTACTTCCAATTTTCTATAATTACCCAAAGGAAAAAAAGCTCTTCTTAACTGTTTTTGGTTTAAGTATGCAAGAAAATAGGTCTGGTCTTTTACAGGATCGGGGGATCGTTTAAGCAGATATTTGCCATTTACAAGTTCAACTTTTGCATAGTGTCCACTTGCAACCTTTTTGTAAGAATCATCAATTTTATCATAAAACTGTCCGAACTTAATTAGGCTATTGCAAAAAATATCCGGATTCGGAGTGCGCCCTTCTTTTATTTCTGAAATTGTATAAGTAATAACATTATCCCAATATTCATTTTGAAGTGAAATTATTTTAAGCGGTACACCTGCCTGATCGCAAACACTTCTTGCATATTCCAAATCCTCTTCCCAAGGACAGTCGCCCAAAAAAGAAAATTCATCCTGCAGCCATATTTTCAAATAGTATGCGGTAATATTGTGTCCTTCGTTCTTTAATAAATTCAGGGCTACAGAACTGTCAACTCCGCCGGATAATAAAACTGCTATTTTCATTATTTAGGTTTGGTGTAAACTGATGAGTAATTATTCTTTCTCTTTCTTTTTATACCCGATTCTATTTATAACTTCGTCATAAATATCTCGGTTTACTTTGCTTAAAATTAATGTTTCCAATTCTTTTGCTCCACTCAACTTATGAAAAAATCCGATAGTGTAATGGTACTCACCGTCAATTACTTTCATAAGTCCGCTTATTTTTCCACTGAATATACCGCCGTTTAATTCAACAATATTTTTGTAGTAAATAGTTATTTCTTTTTTCGATAAGAAAAAATTAGAGCAGATTATTTTCTCGTCATCGTTTAATATTTTAGTCGGTAATATTTTATAAAGAGTTAAATAATGTTTGTTAAGAAAATAAATTAGAAGAAGTGTAATAATGAACGGAACTATATAAAACCATCCTGCGTCTAAATTTATGCCTAATGATATTAAATATAAAGTAAGAAAAAAAGTTACAGGAATATTTCCAAACCTGTAAACTAATATTGCAAATTTTGAATAAGTGTGCTCGTTCATAAAAATATTATTGAAATTATTTAGTGTAATTTAATGATAATTACTGAAGGAACTTTAGACGAACTATTGAGTGTTTAATATGGTTAAGGCAATGGTATTGAGAGCAGCAGGAACAAATTGTTATGCAGAAACAAGGTTTGCATTAGAAAAAGCCGGTTTTTCAGTTGATGATGTTCATGTGAATGAACTGATTAATGGTTCGAAAAAACTAGTGAATTATAATTTGCTGGCAATCCCCGGGGGATTGCCAGCAAATTAAAATGAACTGATTAATGGTTCGAAAAAACTAGTGAATTATAATTTGCTGGCAATTCCCGGGGGTTTTAGTGCGGGAGATTATTTGGGTTCAGGAAAAGTGTTCGCTAACAAAATTCTTTACAAATTGAATAATGATGTTC
>JADFGB010000009.1 GCA_022567875.1 Bacteroidota bacterium
GCATATTCATTAAGTTCGACTTTCCGTGTCTTAATACTAAATCCAAACTTATTAGACTCTACAAGTTTCCATGATGGAAATTCTTGATCGCCCGGAGGTGTTACCGCAATAGCATATGGAATGCTTGGTAACTCTTTTAGTTTACGTGAATTTATCCACCTTGTTTTAAAGTGAGGTACTATTCCAGCAGCAGCACCCGGTGGTCTCGGATAACTATTAAGTTCTAAAACATTTTGTTTAGTAACATTAAAGTTTGTTCTAAACGATTTAACTTCTTTCCAACTAGATAACATTGAGAAAGTAAAAGATTGTTTTTTATTTTAACAATTCCTGAACTTTAGAAATAAGTTCATCAATATCAACATCCATTCTTTCACCGGTTGCACGTAGTTTTAATTCAACTTTATTTTCATTTAATTTTTTATTGCCGACAATTACTTGTATGGGCATACCGAGAAGATCGGCTTCTTTGAACTTATAACCTGCTTGCGCATCAATTCTGTCGTCATATAATACTTCAATATTTTCTGATATAAGTTTTTCATAAATGGAATCAGATGTATTAGCAACATCTTCGTTTTTCATATTGAGTCCCATTAAATGAACCTGAAATGGAGTAAGAGTTTTATTCCAGATTATTCCGTTTTCATCGTTGTGCTGTTCAATATAGCACGCCATCACACGTTCAACGCCAATTCCGTAGCTTCCCATTATTATCGGTTTTTCGTTACCATCTTCGTCTAAGAATGTTGCACCAAGGGCTTCAGAATATTTTGTACCAAGCTTGAAAATGTGTCCTAATTCTATAGCCGTAAAAACATCTAATTTATTATTACAATTAGGACATCTTTCACCTGAAGAAACAAACCGAAGGTCAAAATATTCTATTCCCTTTACATCTCTTTTCAGATCAATTCCGCCAAGATGGAAATCATTTTTATTTGCACCGCTGTATAGATTATTGGCATCTTTCAATCTGTTATCTGCAATTATTCTTCCCTGATATTTTACAGGTCCGATTGAACCCGCTTCCGCACCGGTAATTTCAATAAGTTCTTCGGGATGAGCCGGACGAACATTCCCTCCGAACTCCTTTTGAAGCTTTACTTCGTTTACTTCATCGTTGCCGAGCATTAAAACTAAGACAGGTTTTTCATCAGCGATATAAACTCTTGATTTTGCACATTGGGTTTCATCAATTTTTAAAAACTCGCAAAGTTCATCAATTGATTTTACGTTGGGTGTGGAAATCTCTTTTACTTCTTCGCTTTTGTCATCACGTAGTTTAGAATCAATTTTTGAAATAGCAACTTCAAGATTTGCCGCATAACCGCATTTAGTACAATGTGCAACAGTATCTTCGCCTGCATCGGATTTTATCATAAACTCTTCAGAACCCGCCCCTCCCATAGCTCCGCTTGAGGCACCCACAACAAAATAATCAATTCCGCACTTGTCAAATATATTTCTGTAAGCTTGATCGTGCAGCATATAACCTTTATCAAGCCCTTCGGTTGTTGCATCAAGAGTATAAGCATCTTTCATTAAAAATTGTCTGCCCCTTATAACACCGCTTCTCGGTCTCGTTTCGTTTCTGTATTTTGTTTGTATCTGGTACCATATCTGGGGTAAATCTTTATAAGATTGAATATGATTTTTAGCAGTAGATGCAACAATTTCTTCGTGGGTTGGGGCAAGCACATATTCTCTGTTTTTTACATGAAATAAAGTATCTCCGAATGCTTCAACGCGTCCTGTTTGTTCCCAAATTTCTTTTGGATTAAGTCCCGGAAAATGGAACTCCTGCCCGCCTATGGCGTTCATTTCTTCTCTAATAATTTCTGATATTTTTCTGATTACCCTGTAACCCAACGGTAAAAAGGAATAAATACCTGCCGAAAGCATTCTTATCATTCCGGCTCTCAGCATTAATATGTGACTTGTAACCACTGCTTCGTTAGGTGTTTCTTTTAAAGTAGGTACAAATGATTTACTTAGTTTCATAAATTTTTTCTGTTTTTTCTATTACGATAGAATTAAATGTATTTAGTAAAAATACTTAAATGATACAGCTAAATCAAAATAGCTCTTAGATTAGTAAGAATTGAAGTCTAATTTTTACTAACTATTTTATACACTTTATCGCGAGGTCGGATAAGTTCCATGCATGGAAATGTTATCTCTTCACCTTTTGATGCTTTACTTACTTTTTCGTCATTAGATAAAATAGATTCAATATTTAATTCAACAACTCCTGTAGTTTCACCTATTATATATACTTTATCATTTAAACCCAGATTTCCGTTCTCTATTTTAACAAAACCAATTTTCTGTTTCTTGAAATAATTTAGAACTTTACCAACATAAGTTTTTTTTACAACCGCCTGGTTACCGTAACCATCAGTAAATTCTTCAGTAGAAGGGGGCTTAAAATAAAACCCGGATGAAAATCCTCTGTTATACACTTTTGAGAGTTTTTCCAATAACTCTTTTTTAATTCCTTTTGTAAGTTTCCCATCAAAATATAAATCAATTGCTTTTCTGTATGCACCAACAACTACCGCTACATACTCGGGGCTTCTTTTTCTCCCCTCAATTTTAAAAGAATTAATTCCCGCATCAATTAATTCATCTATAAATTCAATAGAGCAAAGATCTTTTGGTGAAAGAATATAGTCTTTACCCAATATCATTTGATTACCTGTTTGAGTGTCTTTAATTTCATATTCCCTTCTGCACGGCTGAATACATTCACCTCTGTTTGCGCTTTTATCAAAAAGTTCGTGACTCATAAAACACCTGCCGCTAACCGCGATACACATTGCTCCGTGAACAAAAACTTCAATTTCAATATCTATTTCTGAGCTTATTTTTTTTATGTCTTCAAGCGTGCATTCACGGGCAAGCACAACTCTTTTGGCACCAAGCTCTTTATATAATTTTACAGAAGATGAATTAGAAACTGATGCCTGTGTGGAAACAACATAGGGCATGTTATATTTTCTGCAAATATTTATTACCGAAAGATCCCAGCAAATTACCATATCAACACCGGAATCTTTTGCTTCACTAACTAATTTTTCAACGAGTTCTATTTCATCTTCATAAATTATTGTGTTTAGTGCTAAATAAGATTTCACCTTTTTCTTTCGGCAGAATTCAACAATTTCTTTAAGTTCTTCAATTGAAAAATTTTTTGCTTTTGCTCGCATATTTAACTGATCAACACCAAAATAAACTGCATCTGCACCTGAGTTAACAGCAGTTCTAAGCATAGTCCAGTTTCCTGCAGGAGCCATTAGTTCCGGCTTTTTTATTTTATTATTTTTATTCATATCACAAAATTAAAGAAATAAGGATTAAAATATTTTCTAACTATTAAAATTTTATTTACACTATATTTCAGAAAATATCTTAAAAAGATATGACACATAAAAGTTATTAAACTTGATCTTAGGTATGGGAGGTCAAAGAATTATAAAAAAAAAGACTGTCTCAAATATAAAAACCATTTGAAACAGTCTTCCCAATAAATTAAAGAAAGGAATTATTAAAATTTTATAGCAGTTTCTATCATAAATCCATCAAAATTACCACCACTATAAACATTTGTTGGTCCAAAATCATTATAGTTTTGGTTTATGTAAATTATTTTTGCAAGTACATTGTCAGTTAAAAACCATCCGGCTCCAAATTGAAGTCTATTTATACTTACATCATTTGGATCACTATTTGCTAATTTACCGCTAACTCTATTATAACTGATTCCAAAATAAAGATTTTCATCTTCTCCAAATCTATAAACAACATCACCTGAAATTTGTTTCCAAGTTCTATCTTCTGCAGCACCTTTAAAGTCGCCACCTTTAGTTGTTTCATATACTCCAAATATTTCCAATCCTTTAATTTTTACAAATGGATTTATCATTATTGAAGTTATATTGTCCTTAAAACCGGGTTTCCATCTTCCAGATGTAAAGACATCGGATGTTGTAGTTTGCATTACACTATAAAAACGAGAACCTGCTCTGTCACCGCCATAGAGATGTATGCTGGCATTTTTTGAAGTTGTATAAATGGAACCTGTTAATCTTACTCTCATATCATTTTTTAATTCCATATCAACACCAAGCTTACCAACAAAAGAAAGTGAATTTTTACCAGGGGATTTAACATCTTGGTTTAACTTTCCATTAGTAAAACCTGCCATAGCAATTATACCATTTTTCTTATAATAAACTTCGGCACCAATTTCTGTTGTAAAACCATCCATTATTAAATTGCCTATAAACGGATTGTAAAGTGTTGAAGCATTATCAGATCTTCTAAAGTGAGCATCTCCATAATTAGTTTCCATATGCCCAATTTTTATTGTAACTGATTTCATAAGTTTCTTTAGAAATCCTTTTTTAATAAAATCGAGTTTATCAATTTGTAGATACCCTGATTTAATCCACGATTCAGTATGATGTCTTGAAGTAAGATAAGAAGTTAAGTGCATTCTTACACCATTGGCAAGTTGTGCGTTAAAGGTAAGATTGTATGTAGCTAAATTAAAATTTTTCCCTAAATCTATTAAACTGTTTGCATCATTGCTATGGTTTAATCCTTGAAATTGCAAGGATGCCGCACCTCCAACCATTACTTTTAAACCATCAAACTTAATAGTATTAAATTTAGATGTTTCAAATGTATTTAGACCCCTTTTATCCGGAAAACGATAATATTGTAAATCACGATCATTTCCTATTTGAGCATAACTTGTAAAAGAAAACATAAGTGATGTAATAAAAACGCTTATAAAAAATATAATTGATTTCATGATAATACCTCTATTGTTAATTGAAATAGATTGCTAATAAGTATTAATCAAAAATGAGACCAAAAAAATAATCTCAAAGAAAATCTTTTTTTTACATCGTTTTTTAACTTTCTTTCAATATCTCTTAGATTTACACTGAATAAATTATTAAAAGATAGTGTATTCTTGCATTATCCATATATATCATTTCGTGCAAGTATGCACTATGTAAACTTGTTTTCTTTTATCTCAGTAATTTTTAGTTAGTTTTAAAAATGGTACGATATTTGTCTAATCTGTTTTAGAAATATTATAATAATCTATATATGGAGAACCTAATGAAAAAAATCAAAATACTTGTTTTATCATTATTATTATTTGTAGTGATTCCTGTTGTAGCTCAAGAAAAAATAGCTAATGCTATACCTATTTCAACCCAAGATCAAATATTAAATCAAAAAGTATTTACACAACAACCCGGAAGTACATTATGGTTAGATGGAACATCTACTCTGCATGATTATAAATCCATCAGTAATAAAATTAAATCTGAATTTATAACTAATTCTGATAATTTTGTAGATTTTATTACAAATAAAGATGGTGCAAAATTTAATTTGAAAACTATTATTCCTGTAATTAGTCTTAAACATAATAAGTTTAATGAAGACTTGGATGATAACCTTTATGATGCCATGAACGAAGAAGAATATAAAGATATAGTTTATGAATTAACTTCTTATAAAAGTACTGTTCTTCCGGACTCAGGTAAAAATTGGTATCTTCTTAACACAATTGGAAATTTAACAATTGCAAGTGTTAAAAAAACAATAGAAATGAAAGCAATAGTATATAACACATCAGATGGTACAATACATTTTAAAGGAAGTAAATTGATAAATATGGAAGATTATAATATTGAACCGCCGTCGATGATGTTTGGAATGTTAAAAACAGACAAATTTGTAACAATTTCTTTTAATTTAATATTTAAATAACAAAAAGTAAAATGAAAATTTTAATAATTATAGGAATATTTTTCGGGAGTATCAGCATAATAGGACAGAGTAAAAATAGTATTACTTTTTTAGATTATAGTTTGCTTCCTAATAGTACTCTTGAATTTTTAGGTGAATCAACAATTAATACTTTTAATTTTAGGTCTGAATCACTTAAAGGAAGGGGTACTTATATTATTGATAATTTTTTAAAAGATAGTTCTTATCTTGCAGAAATTTCTGTTGATATAGAGTCTTTTGATAGTGGTTCAGATTTAATGAATTCAGATATGTATGATGCTCTTAAGTATGAAGATTATCCAATAATAAATTTTAGATTGATTAAAATAAAACATATACAAAATTCAAATAATTCTCTACTAAATTTCAATGCGGATATTATAGGAGTTTTAACTGTTGCCGGTAAAAGCAATAAAATGGACATAATTTTTGAGATTGTAATGCTCTCAGATAGTACATTTTATTTAAAAGGAAACAAATCGATATCAATGCCTGATTTTAACATTGATCCCCCTTCTAAACTTTTTGGTTTGATTCAAGTAGATGATACTTTAATTATATATTTTAATTTATATGTTAAGTTTAAAAAAATCTTTTTTCTTAATTCTAATCTTTCTATATTGAAATAAATTCATTCTACTTCTATCGAATATTTTTGCATTTTACGATAAAGAGTGGATTTATCAATAACCAAAATTGATGCTGTTTGAGCACGATTATAGTTGGTTTTTTTTAATACTTGTTCAATGTGATATTTCTCATATGAACCAAGTGCTTCTAATAGTTTATCAGGAAATGTCGGTTGTATTTTTTCCAACCCTTTTAAAGAAGCAGGAAGGTCTTCTACTGTTATTTTATCTCCTTCACTTAATAGTACTGCTCTTTCAATACAATTTTCTAATTCTCTTATATTTCCTTTCCATTCATTATTTATCAATAAATTCATTGCTTCATTTGTAACTGTTTTTATGTTGCGAAAAAGTTCTTCATTATATTTTTCTATAAAATGGTTTATTAAAAGAGGTATATCTTCCTTTCTTTCTGAAAGCAAAGGCATTTCAATTTCAATAATGTTTAAACGGTAATAGAGGTCTTCCCTAAACAACCCTTCATCAATTCTCTTTTTTAAGTCTCTATTACTTGCAGCAACTATTCTTATATCTACTTTTAAAAATGAATCCGATCCCAATGGTTTAATTTCTTTTTCCTGAATTACCCTTAATAACTTAACTTGCATATTTTCGGGTATTTCAGAAATTTCATCAAGAAAAAGCGTCCCTTTATTGGCAGATTTAATAGCACCGTCATAATTATTTATTGCGCCTGTAAAGGCACCTTTTTTGTGTCCAAAAAATTCAGATTCCCACAAACTTTCCGGTACGGCACCACAATTAATAGGTATAAATGGTTTATTAGATCTATTGCTGCTAGAATGAATAGCTCGAGCAACCAATTCTTTTCCTGTTCCTGTAGGACCAGTTATTAAAATATTTGTATTTGATTTACTAACTCGTTTGATCATTTTATAAATATTTTTCATTACAGGGCTATTACCAATAATTAAATTGAAATTGAAATTTTTATCAATTTGTTTACTTAGAGCTTTATTTTCCATAATCAATTGATTATGTTTCAACAAATTTCTAATTCGAATCGTTACTTCGTCAAAATCCAAGGGTTTAAGAATATAATCGTATGCACCTTTACGGAGTGCCTGTACAGCAGTTTCTACTGAGCCAAATGCAGTAATTAAAACAACGATAGTTTGCGGTGCTACTTCTATTATCCTTTCCAATAGTTTTATTCCGTCCATTCCAGGCATACGGATATCACTTATTACTAAATCAAAATTTCTTTTTTCTAATTCAATTAAAGCTGATTCAGCATTTTCGGAAGTAACACAATCATATCCTTCATCTTGTAATATAACAGAAAGTGAGTCTCTAATTTCTTGTTCATCATCGACTATTAAAATTGTTCCATTCATCTATTTTCTCTTTAAT
Source organism: Bacteroidota bacterium (assembly GCA_022567875.1). Classification (GTDB taxonomy): domain Bacteria; phylum Bacteroidota; class Ignavibacteria; order Ignavibacteriales; family Ignavibacteriaceae. Next base: position 7,824 of record JADFGB010000009.1, read on the forward strand.
GGTAATTTAATTGTAAATTCAGTTCCACACCCTATCTCGGATTTTACATTAATTGTTCCTCCTAATTTAGTAATAATTCCAAGACTTACAGATAGACCCAATCCTGTCCCGCTTCCAACAGGTTTTGTTGTAAAAAAAGGATTAAATATTTTTTTAATTATTTCTTCTGACATTCCAATACCGTTATCTTCTATCATAAGACTTATAAAATCGCCAGAAATTTTTGTGCTAATATCTATTTGAGAATCTTCAATTTTTTGTGTTGCGTAAGCCGAGTTTAGAAGAAGATTTACTATTACCTGATGAATATTATCAGCATTTGAAAATATAATTGGTAAATCATTTTCAAGATTTAATTTAATATTAATATTTCTAAATATTGAATCATATTTTAGGAGACTAGTTGCAGATTGAATAACATTATTTATATCAACTTCTATCATATCATCTGATGAGGGCCGGGAAAAATTTACCATTTGTCTCATTATATTTGTAATACGATTTATATGTATTCTCATTTTCTGCAAGTAATCTATAAAAAATTTTTCTTTTGACTTTCTTTGAAGCAATTGAACAATTGAAGATATTGCTGTGAGAGGATTTCCTACTTCGTGTGCAACACCTGCAGCCATTTGCCCAATTGCTGAAAGACGTTCAGAGTGCTGCATATTTTCGTGTTGAATACGAAGTTCTGTAATATCACGCATAATAATAGAACTACCTTTTAACTCTCCAACCTCATTTTTAATAACTGTTTGTGTTAACTGTACAAGAATTATATTTTTTTGTTTTGTTATCATTTTTGTTTCAAAATTTTTAATATAGTTTTTATTTATAACACGATCAAAGTGAGATTGCATTTTATTCATTGTAAATAAATTATCAGGTATAATATTATAAATTGATTTTCCTATTATTTCTTTTTTACTCCATCCAAAAATTTGTTCAGCCCCTTTGTTCCAGGTTTTTATAATTTGTTTGTTATCTAATGTAAGAATAGCATCAGCTGAATTTTCTATAATATTTTGATAAAGTATTTCTGTGCTTTTAAGTCTTTTTTGATAAAGTTTACGATAAGTATAGATTGTCCATATTGCCCAAGAACTGATTAATACTACAGATAATACTCCCCTAATTATATAATACCAATGAGTTGTAACAATAGGAAATTTATCAAAAATGTATGATTCAATTATTTCGATTAGTCCAAAAAGTATTCCAATGATAACAAAAATTGTAAATAATACATATGCATACCCAACATGTAAAATAAACTCTGATATTTTTTTAATTAACATAAAAACACTTCTATTAAATAAAACCTATTAAAGATATTTAATATTTCATAAGATTGCTATAAATAATTTTATAAACTTTTTCACTAGGTAGAATTAGTTATTAAGAGGAAGATACTATACCATCTTTATTTGTTGTTTAATTTACCTTTTTAGTAATCCTAAAAAAAATAACTAAATATTTAACTCAACAACTCCGATGATTACTTTAGAAAAAATTAGCTGAATAATTGATAAAATTTTTAGAGTGAAAATTAATCATCACTTCTAATTTTTTCCAAGGCTTCATAATTTAGAATTTTAATTTTTTTGCCAATCAAATCTATTACCTTATCATTTTTAAACTCGGATAGAAAACGAATAAATGTTTCAGTAGCGGTTCCTGTAAATTGAGCCATCTCTTCTCTTTTTAAATCACACAATAAAGTACCGTCTTCACCTTCCCCCCAAAAATCTTTAATCAATAATATTGTTTCTGCAACTCTTTCTCTAACATTTTTTAAAGAAATGGAAACCATATGGTTTTCGGCTGTTTTTAATTTATCAGATAGAAGTTTCATTAAGTTAACTGATAATTCAGGATTGGATCTTAGGAGAGCAAAAAAAATATTTTTAGAAATATAGCAAATAACAGAATCTTCCATAGCAGTAGCAGTAGCATTATAATGTTCTCCAACAATTAAAGACCTATAACCTATTAAGTCACCTTCTTTTGCTAATCTTAATATTTGAACATTTCCATATTTATCATATTTATAAAGTTTGACTTTACCTTTATTTATACAATATATTCCCTCAGATTGTGAATTTTCTAAAAAAATATTCTGACCTTTTTTATAAATTTTAACACATTTAAATTCAGATAATTTTAAAATATCAACTTCAGAAATATTTTTAAAAATCGACCCAAATCGATTTTCACAATCTTTGCAAACAGGTAAATCATTTCTATAAGTCATAACAATTTTTAAAGAGATTATTATTAATCCAGTCCTTTTGCCTTACTAATATACTATTTTAAATAAAAAATATTAAAATAACATTTAAAACCTGATAATAATCATAAAATATTCAATCCTATCTCATATTTAATTCAAAAAAATATATCGTTATTAAATTAAAGAATTTAAGAAAAATCTTGAGATAAATATGAATTCGTTAAGATTTCATTTAATTAAGCATAATTTCTTCGAAGGATTTAGTTCTGAACAATTAGAACCACTTTTAAAATTTACTACAGACGAAGTATACAAAAAAGGTCAATTTATTTTCACGTCTTGGGAAGAAGCTAGAATGTTTTATTTGGTATATAATGGTTTAGTATCGTTAGAAATTCCTTATCTAAAAAATTCTTCTGCAATAATAAACTTTGTTTACCCGGGTGATATTATAGGTATTGATTGTTTATACGAACCTCACCGCTGGTACTTTGATGCAAGAGTTTTAAAAGAAACAAATGTTCTTTCTATTGCTACTGATTCATTAAAAAAAATAATTGAAGAAGATAAAGATTTTGGATATCAATTTGTAAATCAATTAATCTTTCATATTAGAAAACAGATTTTAGATATAAGATTAATTTTATTAAAAAACTCATCTGAGTTTAAAATAAAAATATTTTCATAAATACTTTACTAACCAATAATAAAAGGAGTTAAAAATGAAAAAGTTATACAACTTTAGGTTAAAATTAAAATCCTCTGGCTTGATTTTAGGATTTTTATTTTTAGCACTTTCAATTTCGGGTGCTTTTAATAAAGCAAGTGCAACCTCACAATGGGCAAAAAAATACAAAACAGGTTGTACAACATGTCACACAGCATTTCCAAGATTAAATAATTATGGAATGCGTTTTATGATGAATGGTTATCAGGATCCTGATTCAGATACTCCTGATGGTGGAAAATTGGGGAAAAAAATGGTTAATACTTATCTATCAATAGATAATCTAAATAATTTTTTAGGTGTTAGACTAAACTTTACACCATTAAGAGCTCAAACAAATGCAAGAACTATAAATGGTGTTAAAGAAACTAAATATAGTATAGGTATAACAAATTGGGTGCAATTTTTTGTTGCAGGTGCACTTAGTAAAAATGTTTCAATTTTTATAGAAATGGAATTCGAACAAGCACACTTTAAATTTTCTTGGTTTAAATTTGGAATTCACAATTTAGCTGAATCTACATTGTTAAACTTTGAAGTTGGTAATATATCACCAGTTGATTATGCAAGTTATTCTAATAGATTACGTCAAATTGGTTCATTAAAAGGTGATATTTTTAGAATAAAGTCTTCTGGTGGTGCAACAACAAACCAACCTGAAGATAAAACAGATGTAAGTGGTTCTCGTCCAGGTTTACAATATTATGGATACAAAGGTCCTGTTGTTGTATGGGCTGGTGTTTCACCAGGCTCAGTTTCCACTGATCCTAATAATAAAATGCATGGATGGGCAGGTATAAAATTAGTTATTCCTGAAGAAATGGAATCTAAATTTGAAGGTACGGCTTTAACAGGTTGGATTTATAAGGGTCAAGATGCTTCAAATAGTTCAACAAATCAATTAATAAATTCCTTTTTTAGATACAGTATTCAAACTAATATAAGATATGATGATTTTGATTTGCAGGCTGCTTATATCAATACATCAGAAGACAATTATTATTTAACAACAACTCCAATAGAAGAAAATTATAATGGCTTTGCTCTAATTGCAGGTAAATATCTTGTTCCAGATAAAGTATATTTAGCTGTGGGCTATGATAAAATATCTTATAACAACCCGATTTTAAATAATTCTAAAAAAAGAAATTTTATTACAGGTTCATTAAGTTACTTTATCCAAGAAAATATTAGACTTGGATTACATACAAAATTTGATGTAACAAGCGAAGACTTCGGACATGTTCGTTCAAATGACTTTCAATTAAATGTAAGGACAATGTTCTAATGAAGAAAACAACATTATATATAATCACTTTGATATTTAGTTTTGGGTTTGTTTATAGTAGCACAGTAAATGCTCAAACCAAGTCACCAAATGGATTAAAAATTTTCAAAGATAACAAGTGTACCAAATGTCATACAATTAGTTCTTTATGTATAGGTGCAAAGGTCAAAAAAGTAGTAAAAAAAGAAGATGATGGTTGGGGATTTGACGATGATGAAGATGATGTTAAAGCACCTGATCTTTCAGATGTTGGATTAAAGTTCAAAGCTGAATGGATGAGCAAATGGTTACGCAAGAAAGTAAAGTTAGAAGGAAAAAAGCATAAAAGACGTTTCAAAGGAAGCAAGGATGAGCTACAAGAATTAGTTAGTTGGTTAGCTACTTTAAGGGATGAAACAAATAAAGTTCCTGAACTTAAAAAAACAAAATAAAGATTTCCCTTTATGTAAAGCCGGGAGCTAAACTCTCGGCTTTTTTTTTTAGTATAGCAATTTATAGGATAATATTTGATGAAGGCTACAAGACGAAAATTTATTAAATCTATTTTGGGTGTTGGTGTTGTTGGAAGCATATTCTCTTTTTTATATCCGGTAATATCTTATCTAGTTCCTCCAAAAGTTCCTACAATAAATGTTAATTCAGTAAATGCAGGTAAATTTTTGGCACTAAAAAAAGGATCTTATAAAATATTAAAATTCGGAAGAGAACCGGTAATATTAATTAAAGATAAAGAAAATAATTTACATGCTTTAAATGCTACTTGTACTCATCTTGACTGTATTGTTCAATATAAAAAAGATACAAATCTAATTTGGTGTGCCTGCCATAATGGTATATAT
>JADFGB010000204.1 GCA_022567875.1 Bacteroidota bacterium
CGTATTGTTTATGGCAGAGGAAATTCCAACGAAAATTTCAGGGAAAGACGTGGCAATGCCCGCCAAGATAAAAGCAGCAACAAATTCAGGGATCCTTAAATATTTAGCTAAATAGTTTAAAGCGCTAATCACCCAATAGGTGCTTTTAACCAAAACAACACAAGCCAGAATGATGATTAAGATGTATAAAAATGCCATATTAAGATTTATTTAACATAGGGTGTATAAAAAATGATTTTCTTACTTCGATTAAAATTATATTAATTATCCCTAATCCTATTAAAATCAACCAGTCTGATCCAGAAAGAGGAACTGTTTTAAGGATTCTCTGAAAAAATGGAACATAAAGAGCAACCAGAAACATGACCCATCCAAAAATAATACTAAAATTTAAAAACATATTATCAAAAGGATTATATTGCCAGATTAACTTTTTTAAGTTTTTACAAGCTAACACATAGAAAAGACTGTCAATTCCAAGTCCAATAAATATCATGGTCTGAATGTACGCAATGTCTTTATTAAGATGATGCAGATATAAGTATAATCCCAAAAGGATTAAACTGCTAATTGCCCCCATAACAAAGATTAGAAATTTCATTTCTTTGTCTAGAATTTGCGCTTTATGCCCTCGCGCTTTTTCTTTTAATATACCCTTTCTTTCTTTTTCATATGAAAGGGCCATTGACGGCAAGGTGTCTTCAATTATATTGACCCATAGGATTTAACCGGCAAGAATAGGGAGGGGAAGTCCAAGTAATATTGATGAGCCAATAAGAACAAATCCAGTAAATGGAGCGGCAAGCAAGTAGAATGTGATTTTTTTAATATTATCAAATATAAAAAAATTTTCTGTTATTTTAAATAAGATGATTCTAAATTAAATATATTAATCCAATCAAAACAATAAAAGGAGAGAAAACATGGGCAACAATGATACTAATGAGGTAGTTGAACAAACTTCTTCACCTGAAGAAGTTGAACTTAGTCATTCCGATAAAATGGTCGGTATTCTGAGTGAACCTACAAAAACATTTGAGAGCATTTCAAAATTTCCTCCAAAAACAATTGACTGGCTTCTTCCGATTTTTTTGTTGCTACTTTTTGTTGCCGTATCAAGAATAATTGTTTTAAATAACGATGAGATAAAATTTGATGTAAAACAAAAACAGATTGCTAAAATTGAAGAGAATTTACAAAAATCAGTAGAAGATGGTACGATAACTCAACAACAAGCTGACCAACAATTAGACAAAATACAAGAGCAAATGGATAAATTCGGTGGAACTATCGGTACAGTAATTCAAACCGTTTCAATATTTATTGTTGGATTTATAATCTTCTTTATAACAACAGGTATTTATTATTTATTTGTAAAATTCTTGTTAAAAGGTGAAGGCACATATAACAGTGCTTTGGTTGTAAACGGACTTACTGCATATATAGGAATTATCACTGTAATTGTAGCTGCCATTCTATCATTAGTTTTCAGCAGAATGTTTAACGACGTGAGTATTGCTGCATTTATGAATACTGATAAATCAACAATTTTAGGATTCATTTTAGGTAAATTGGATATAATTACAATTTGGGCTTATATAGTACTTAGTGTCGGATTCGCTAAAATGTTCAAGTCAGCTTCTACCGGAAAATACTACGGATTGGTGTTCGGACTTTGGATTATTGGTTCATTCATACTATTTCTACTTAGTAAATCATTCCCATTCTTAAATTTCGGTTAAAATAATTTTTAAAAGGAAGGTTTTTTTAGCCTTCCTTTCATTTTAAAAACTGAAAATAAATTTTACAATCCTCTATTTTTACATGTAAAATTTACCTGTTTTTTTTATTATTCCTTTTCTTTTTTATGAAAAATCAATTTTTTTATTTGGCATTTTTCTTGTTTTATATTAAATTGTTTGACATAATAATAGCCTAAACAACTATTCTAATAACCTGCAAATAACACTAATTTAAAAGGGCTTGTCCCCTTTTTATTTAATTAGATACTAATTAAATAAAAAAAAGGATTATAATATTTTTATAAGGATGAGAGGTTACAATGTTTAACTTAAGAAGCGACAAAACCGTAAAGGATAATGATAGGAATAAATTTCCTGATTTATTCAAGAAAAACGGTTTGGAAACACAAATAGATTATTACACAGAACAATCTTTAAAGAAGATAAAATTTTCATTGATCTTAAAGACTGCAATAATCTCGGCTGTAGCTGTTATTATTTCATTTTTTCTTGATCTTGCAAAGGTACCAATACTAGGAGATATTACAATTAATATTGCAAAATATCTATTCCCTTCATGGCAGCCTTCTGAATTTCTTATCGAACCGTTTCAATTTTGGTGGCTGCCATTAATTGTATACGTTTCTTTTGTTCTACTTTCTTATTTATGTTTTAAAAAGTTACACAAAGAAGTAGCGCGCACTCCGGCAACAGAAACTATTGACAGAATTGTTGATTCTTACACAAGTATTATTGATGGTATATCAACAGCACTTCCACTTATTGGAGCAGCTATTTTATTGATTAGCATTAAACTTGGTGAAGATATTTTTTTAGGACTATCAGTACCGTTTGAAATTAAAGCATTAATAATTTTAGCTATCGGTAAATTATTTGAACCCGTACTTGACAATATGAGTGTTGAGTTTCAGAATGTTGTAACACACATACACGACATAAAGGAAAAATATTTTAATAGGAAAAACCTGGAAAATTCAAAAGACTCACTTGCTTTTCCAAATTCAACAGAAGAATTAGAATCAGTATCAAAAGCTCAGAATGTAATTATTGCTAATCTTGAAAAATATAAAAATTTGATGGGCGAAACAGCTATGATGAGTGAGAAAATGTTTGAGAATTTTAAAGAAGTGGATCTATTGGTAAATAAAATCAGTAATGCAAATTTTGTTGACTCTGAAGCTATAATGCAGCTTAAAAGTCTTGCCGAATCAATCTCAGTTGTCACTGCATCCTTAAATGACGAAAGAACCGTGACTGGTTTAAAGTATTTAGAATCAATGGTAACAAAGAAATAAAGTGTAATTATGAAAAAGAAAAACAGAGACGTAAAATTTATAATTTATCAAGTGTTGTACATATTAGTATTGACTATTCTTGCAATGAAAGGTGCAGATCTTAATTTAAAAGAAGTTGTTAGAAAAGATACCACGGTTGATAAAAGCGTACGTGATTCCCTAATGATTCTTTTGGATTCACTTTATGCACAGAATCAGGATTTTAAAATCTTAATTACTCCAAATGTTAAAGAAGAAAATAAAGTTCTAAAATCACGACTTACTTCTTTAACAACTCGAATTAAGGAATTAAACAAAAGAATAATAAATAGACCAAAAGTAAAACAAAAAAAGAAAGAACAAACAATTGCTCAATCACCTATAGCAGTAACTCAAACATTTATACAGTATACTTGGAATCTGGCAATAAATACAGGCAGTATTCCTGCTTCCATTTATGATCCAAAATATCCAAACAAACCAATAGTAAAAATTCCCGCAGGCTCTCAAAAGAAATTCAATTTAACAGACCAAAAAGAAGTGATTCTAAAGTTTGGTTCACAAAGCACTAAGATAAAAGTTGTCAAGAACCAACCACCAAAAGTGTTAATTAAAATAGTAACCAATAAAATGAACGCTTCA
>JADFGB010000205.1 GCA_022567875.1 Bacteroidota bacterium
TACGTGTTCTCGTTTTCTCGGCAATAGCGGTAGTCCGCTTTCTCCACAAACCACGGGTAATGGAGACCAGTGAGTATAATAATCATCTTTCCATTCTGTATCACGTGGACTACCGACATATGGTGATTCATTAATTGGGAACCGCCACCAAAGCACCGGTCCAAAATTTTCGTGCCATTCATTATATGGACGGACGGTATCAAATTTTTGTATATCACTACCCAAATTTTTGCTCATTAGTTCAACTCGCTTTGTCGTTTAAGATCTTCGTCGATGGCTTCGATCAAACCAGCAGCAAGTGACCGACCTGCACCTCGCACGATAACACACATTTTGTCCTGTTTGATGTCGTACCGTTCGAAGACGAATTCAGTTTTGGTACCACTTGCGATTATTGGAATCGTGCGAGCGGCTTTGAGCGATGCGATTTGAGCATCGGCGGCTCGTTTAGTCATGTTCACTACAAAGACACCACGAAGTTCATCGCAGAGAGCATTAAAATCCGCTTGGTCAATCACGACACTGGCGAGTTCTCCCATTTCTGGGGAATTGAACACCTGAATAAAAGGTTCTGGCATTATTCTTCCTCTCCTACTTTCTTTCTTGCTCCACAGAATTTACAACAAAGCCCCCATATTCTGCTTGTATTTCCTACCCAACAAATAAATTCTCCACAGTAATTACAATGATATTGTATCCATTTCATTCTTCCACCAACTTGAATTTTTTAATCTTGTAAAACTTTTATTGTTATAGTCTCAAAAACTTTTTTTGATAAAATAATGTCAGTTAAATTAGGGTTATTAAGCAATAGTTCTATTATTTTATCAGAATATTCACATACTTTAAAAACTGGTTTTGAAAATTTATTATTTCTTAATTCCTTAAACCAAATAGAAGGGAATTTAACTTGTCTAATTATTTTAGAAAAATTATTTAATACTTTATCAGGCTGGTTTGAAGAGCTAAGAAATTTTAATAAAATATCTTTTATTTCTGTAAATGCTTTTGATGTGTTAGAATCAAACTGCTTTTGATTTACAATTCCGATACCTGTTTCTAAAAACTGAAGGTTTTTATATGCTGTTTTAATATCTTTAAATTTTATTTTTTCAAACTGACTTATCTTTTTATCAGAAATTTTAGTTGAACCAATGATAGAATAATAAATTATTCTAACATCATTTTTGGTTTTTGTTAAATATTTTTCAAATTCAATTGTATTTCTGAAACCTAAATAACGGCTCATCAAATAGAGTTTTGTTCTGTCCTTTGGAATATCATGTGTTTGCCTATCATTAATAAGTTGTTGATAATGTTCAATTTTTCTGTACAAATAATATGCAGAATGGAAAGTGTCAGCTTCTAAATTAGATAATAATTTATTCCGTTTTAATTTATAAATTGCTTCTAAAGTATTAGGGGTTCTGATATCCGGAATAATTCCCCCGTTTAAAAGCTGAAGAGCCTGCACAGAAAATTCAATATCCCTTATACCACCTTTGATAAGTTTTATATTTTGTTCGTTCTTTAGTTTGTTTTCTATTTCGGATTTTAATCTTTTTATTTGTTCTGAAGGTGAATTACGAAAAGTTTTTGGGTAAATAAAAGGTTGTAGATAATCAATAAATTTTTGATAAAGTTTTTTATTGCCCGTAACATAAGATGCTTTTATCAACATCTGTCTTTCCCAGTCTTCACCTCTTGTTTCATAATAATGGAACGTATCATTTATTGTTCTGCAAAGAGGGGATGATTTACCGTCGGGTCTTAGTCTGAAATCAATTCGGTATAAATAACCGTTTTCAGTTATAGTATTAGAGCTTTCAATAAACAGTTGTATGCTTTCTGTTAGTAATTCAAAATATTCTTTTCTATTATTGATGATAATATTCTTATCAAAAATTAAGACCAAATCTATATCTGAACTATAGTTTAATTCATCTCCACCCAATTTACCCAATGCAATTAATGTATAAATTCTATTTGTTTTTTTTATTTTATATTTACTTAAGATGAGGTCATAACAATTAGCAAACAACTGAGTTGCGAGGGTTTTAGCCAATATAGAAAGTTGACTAATTGTTGTTTTGATATCCGCATAACCCAAAATATCGTTGACTCCTATTCTCAGCATTTCCTTTCTTTTTAATGATTTTAGTGAATTTAATTTTGCTTTGAAAGAATTAAATAACGATAACAATTTTTTTGTTTCTATTTGGAAAGATTTTTCCTCTAATTTACTTTGTAAAATTGAGGTATTAGTTAACCAGTAAAAATATTCAGGATCTTTTATAAGAATATCAGTTAAATAATTACTGCTTGAAGCAATGGCAATTAAAAGATGAGAATAGATAGGATAATTAATGCAGTTAAATATAAATGATGCTTTATCGTATCTGGAGGAAAGTATTCTGTAAAGGTTTGATTCTGTCTCAGCATTGATTGGAAAACGAAACAAATTCTTTTCTAACGAATAAATGAAATTATCAATTATAGTTGTGTCAACATAACCTACATATAGGCTCACAAAATTTGAAATAAATTTTTCAGATAGTTTATTTCTTCTTTCAGATTGCAAGGCTTTCATTATATTTTATTTTTAATAAATCTAAACTTTAAGATTATTATTACAAAATTAATTTCTTAACAAAATTTTTCTATTGTTTTAATTTCGGAATATTGATTAAAGCAGCAAGAAGAAATAAAAAATTAGCAAACCATGCTGTTAACATCGGATTAATTGCACCGTTTTTTCCGAATGCATTACTTACCTTCATAAAAACTAAATAAATAAATGTTGCTAATATATTTATTCCTATTTGAGAGCCTAGACTTCCACCTCTTTTGTTTGCTGAAATAGTTAGTCCGAAGAATACAACAATTAGGCTTGCCATTGAAAATGAAAATCTTGAGTAATATTCAATTTGTGTTCTAGTAGGATCATTGCCCAGCATTTCTTGAGTGTGTATTAATTTTTTAAGTTCACCTAAATTCATTTCTTCAGGTTTTTGCTGCTTTTCAATTAATTCATTGGGCGTAAAATTAAGATCTTGTAAAATCTTATCCTTAAAAAATGTTACTTTTTCTTCTAATCCATTAAAAGATCGCTCAGATCCATTTAAAGCTTTCCAATAATGATTCACAGAATCGTAAGCCATAGTTGGTGTATCAATTCTTGAAATTATTATTGTTGGGTCATTGATATCAAAATTTTGTATGCTAACCCTATGTGCAATATCCTTTCGTTCATCAAAAAAAGAAATACTAACCAAGCGTGTTTGTGAATCTTGAAAAAAAATATTACTTGCTGCATTTGTAAAACTTTTGCGCAAATATTCTCTTTGAATATTTAATTTGGTTTTATTAGCTATTGGAACAACATAACCTGAAAAAATTATTGTAACAAAACAAATTAAAAGAGTTGTGTAAATGAAAGGAGACATAAATCTGTAGACACTTACCCCGCTTGCTTTGATTGCAGTCAATTCACTCAGATTAGAAGCTTTACCTACGGTAAACAATGCAGAAAATAACACTGCAACCGGTATCATTAATTTTATGATATCAGGTATAAAAACTAAGTAATAATAAGCTATTATATAACCGGCTACATTTTGGTCGATAAAATCATCTAGGTTTTCCAAAATGTCTATAATTACAAACACGAGA
>JADFGB010000206.1 GCA_022567875.1 Bacteroidota bacterium
ATGGAATCTACATATTCAACATTGAATCGTTTTTGCAGATATCTAATTACAGGTAATTGAACTCGACCATCTATGCAATTGATAACTGTACAGAATCTCATACTATTTCTATTTTCTTTTGGTACATAACATTTAATTTAATATAATATTTTTTTCTTTTCCTTCAATAAATATAGCAGTCCAAGTATTAGGCTGGAAATCAGCGGCTCTATCGCCAAGTTTCCAATTTTCAATTCTGGAAACTTTTATATCTTTGTCTTCAAGTATATCAACATATTTCAGACTTTCTTTCAGTATTAATCCCGCATACATGCGACTGCCTAATAAATATTATTTTAATGAATTACATCTTTGTTGTTTTTCTTCCATTATTTCCATCTGGTTTTAGTATAAGTTGCTGGAATATGGACTAAATGACATTTGAAGCAACTTTCTACCTCAATTTCTTGTAATATCTTGCCTATTCAACTTCAAAATAAGTGGAATAATATTTATTAGCAAACGAACGGTGTAGTTTTTCACCCAATTTACTTACCGGATTTATCTACGAAGGTAAAGTTTCAACGAAGGAGGTTTTACTTATTTAAGAGGTTATATGCGTTTTGATTAATTATTTTAAATGCTTCTTCAAGAAACTATTTCTTTTTCAATTCTGAATACAAATGTGGATAAGCTTTTTTAAATGAAGTGATCATTAACTCATAAGGAAAATCTGCAAAAGAACCGTGGTCCACTAAGTAATCCATGTACTTATCACCCGATTCTGTATACTCCTGGAAAACAGAATCATTTTCTCCATCAAAGTCTAACGGTTTTACATTAAATTTATCACAAAGTTCTTTATTAAATGCTGGTGTTGCCTTAACCCATTTATCATTAATATATAATTCAGTATAACCATGAAAAACGAAAAGATCGCTTCTCAGTTTTTCAAGTACCTTATCAGTTGCAAGATGATTTTTAACATCTGCAAATCCCAACCTGCTTGGCACTCCCATTACACGTGCTGCAGAAGCTAACAAAACTGCTTTGGGAATACAAAAAGAACCTTCCACACCTATTACATTGCTTGCAATAAACAATTCTTTTTTGATACCAATACTATTAAAATAATAAGGAATACCATCGCGTATCTTGTAAAATAATCTGAGGATTCCTTTTTTTTTATCCTTCTCAACACCTACAAGATCATTAACAAATGTGATTACTTTGATATTATCTGAATTAATGAATTCGGTTGGTTTTAAAAATTTGGTCAATGATTCTTTTTCGGACATCTTTTTTTATTCACTAATTACACTAAATTATTAAAATTGCAATATAGCGAATTACCATCCTATATAAATTAATTTCTTGATCTTTTCACTTAAGCAAATTGACTCACAATAAATGTAACCGAAAAAAAGAAGAACAATTATGAGTAACCAGCAAAAAACAATTAATTATTAGAAATCAGAAAAAGATATCCTGTTTCAAATAAACGATAATAATAAAATATATTTAACACTTACAAAACATCACTTTTTATTACCATCATTTTTTCCCGTGTCATTTCATCCATCGAGTATGGAATTCCGCCCATTCCAATTCCCGAAGAATCTCTTCCGCCAAAAGGCATCCAATCAACACGGAAGGCAGTATGATCATTTACCATCACTGCAGTAGCATTAAGTTTGTTTACAGTATCCAAAGTGGTCTCAAGATTATTAGTAAATACTGCAGCTTGAAAAGCGTAGGGTAAAGAATTCGCTTTATCAATTGCTTCGTTCCTATCTGAGTAAGAGTAGAGACAAACCACCGGACCGAATATCTCTTGTGTTGTTACATTTACATCATCGGGAGGGTCTAACAGTACAGTTGGTTCATATAGATTATCTGATATTCTTTTTTTTATTGCAACAATTTTCGGTAGCAAGACGTCTATATAATTAAGGAGAACGGAGCGAAAATTTTAGATGAGAACGGAGACGTATATAGATATAAAAGAATTCCATACGGAGTTCATGATTTTAAAATTCAGCCAAACGGATTAATAACTTATGCACTTGATGTTGAACAAGGTGGAGTTGGACAGCAAGCTGTATTTTTTATTACTGATACATCATTAACAATAATTGATTCAATTAAAGCCGTTGGATCTGACAGTTTGGGAAATAAATTAATTGCTGATGGACATGATCTTTTAATTCTTCCTAACGGAAACTATGTATTTACAATTAAAGTACCACAAACTGCCGATATGACTCAATACGGTGGTAATCCAAGTGCAACGGTTGTACACGGAATGATACAGGAGTTAGATATTAATAAAAATGTAGTTTGGGAATGGAGAAGCTGGGATCATATACCAATTGACGACACAAATAATCCACTAACCGATAATAACGTAAGACTAAATCACTTTAACACACTGGGGGTAACAAATGACGGTTCTTATATAATGGGCAACAGAGTTAACTCTGAAGCACTGATAATAGACAGAGTAACAGGTGAATTAATTTGGCGTTTCGGTGGAAGAGATAAACAGTTCACATTTATAGGTGATAATGATAATAATAACCCTAATTATTTCTCACCTCACGATATTAGAATGCTGCCAAACGGTAACATTACTTTATTTGATAATGGTAATAATCATAGCCCGTGGTTCTCAAGAGCAGTAGAATATCAAGTTGATCAGGTTAATAAAACTGCAACACAAGTTTGGGAATACAGGCATAAACCGTTTGATATTGCTAATCGAAATCAAGGATCTGTACAAAGATTACCCAACGGAAATACTCTTATAAGTTGGGGCGGAAGAGCTCAAGATTCAACCAGCGCAGATATTACAGAAGTTACACCCGACGGAACAATAACATTTGAATTAACTTTACCTACAAATTCAGCATCTTACAGAGCATTAAAATACCCTTGGAATATTAACAAACCATCGGCTTCTGTTATAATTAATAACATAGTTGCTGGTTCAAATTATAATTTTAATAATTCTAATGATTCAACTGGATTTAGTGCAAAAGTAAATTCTTTAAACGGACCTGAGATAAATAAATTCAGTCTTAAAAGATTTAATTTAGCCCCCGTCTTTCCTGAATTTTCTATCACTCCGTTTAAAGTATATACTTACAGATTATTTTTCAGTAGTTTAATTATTAGTTCAGTAATTGCAAATCTCGAATTTGAATTATCCTCTTTCCCTCTGATAAAAGACCCGGCAAAAGTAAAGATTTACGTAAGAGTAAACGAAGGAATGGGACTTTTCACTCCCCTTACTACAATTTATGATTCTGTAAATTCAAAATTGATTGTGAATAATGCAGGATTCGGAGAATATATTTTTGCAGATGATAACAGTATTGTTACAGGTATTGAAACAAATAAAATTCTCCCTAAATATTTTTCACTTTCTCAAAATTTCCCAAACCCTTTTAACCCGACTACAACAATTGAATATTCAATACACCAAAATAGCTTTGTTAATATTGTTGTTTATGATGTTTTGGGTAAAGTAGTGCAAACATTAGTAAATGAAGAAAAAACTGCAGGTAATTATAAAATTACTTTTAATGCTAAGAATTTATCGAGTGGGATTTATTTTTATACTATGAAAGCGGGTAATTTTATTGAAGCAAAGAAGTTGGTGTTGTTGAAATAGC
>JADFGB010000010.1 GCA_022567875.1 Bacteroidota bacterium
TATACAGCATTAAAAAAATAAAATTCAATCACGCAATCTTCCATATGTTTGTTTTAATTGGTAGTTTTTGTCATTTTATATCGGTGTTCATTTATGTTTTACCAAGTGAATAAATCACCATTTGTTTTGTGGTAAATTAATAAACAAAATAAAAAGACTGCTAACATTGTATAAAAAAACATAGCCACCTGCTGAATGGTGACACTTTTTATATATAACATTAAGAAATATTAAAAAGAAATAATGATTACAAAAAAAAGAAACTTTGAAGTGCTACATGACGGTACATTAAATAAGTCCGTTGCTTTTACAAAAGAAGAAAGAGAACAATTAGGATTGAGAGGTTTATTACCATATTCAATTGTTAGTCAAGATATTCAGGTAAAACGTGTTATGAAAAGTATAAAACGAAAAGCTTATGATATAGAACGTTATATACTTTTATCATCTCTGCAAGATCGTAATGAAAAGCTTTTTTATAGAGTTGTTATCAATCACATTGAAGAAATCATGCCCTTAATTTATACACCAACTGTGGGTCAGGCTTGTAAAGAATTTTCTCATATTTTCAGAAGATCAAAAGGTTTTTACATCACACCTGATGATAAGGGAGAAATCAGTAAAATCCTTGATAACTGGCCTGAAAAGGATATCCGGATAATTGTTATAACAGATGGACAGCGTATACTTGGTCTTGGAGATTTAGGAGCAAATGGTATGGGAATTCCAATTGGCAAACTAGCATTATACACAGCTTGTGCTGGGATTCTTCCACACCAATGCCTACCGGTAATGTTAGATGTTGGTACAAATACTCAGGAAATATTAGAAGATATACTTTATTTAGGTTATCCAAAAAAAAGACTTGAAGGAGAAGAATATTTTGAATTGATTGAAGAATTTGTAATGGCTGTGCAGGAAAAATATCCGAATGTATTAATCCAGTTTGAAGATTTTTTAACTCCAAATGCTTACGCTTTATTGAATAAATACAGGAATCGTGTACTCTGTTTTAACGATGATATTCAAGGTACTGCTGCTGTTGCATTAGCGGGCGTGTATGCTTCTACTAGAATTACAAAAATAAAATTTTCAGATTTAAGAATTATGTTTTTAGGCGCTGGATCGGCTGCTACTGGTATTGCCGACCTTATGGTCTTTGCCTTTGAAGATGAAGGTTTGAGCAAAGAAGAAGCTTATAAACGTTTATGGTTTGTAGATATAAACGGACTGGTAGTGTCAAACCGAGATGATTTAATGGAACACAATCTCCCTTATGCTCATGATTATAACCAGTTAAATTTTATTGATGCAATTGATTCAGTAAAACCTCATATCCTAATCGGAGCCACAGGAGCTCCGGGTACATTCACAAAGAAAGTAATTGAACAAATGGCAACCATTAATGAACGACCTGTAATTTTTGCTTTATCCAATCCTACATCTAGAGCGGAATGTACAGCCGAGCAAGCATATAATTGGAGCAATGGAAGAGCTATCTTTGCTAGTGGAAGTCCATTTGATAAGGTTCATTTTAATGGAAAAGAATACCGCCCCGGACAAGGGAATAATGCTTATGTCTTCCCAGGATTAGGCTTAGGTGCTATAATATCTATTGCTCGGACTATTCCAGACGATTTGTTTTTAGTTGTTGCTCGAACACTTGCCGAATTGGTGAATGAAAAAAATATTCAAGATGGTGCACTTTATCCACGATTAACAGAAATTAGGAATATATCATTAGCTATTGCCACAGCTGTAGCAGAAAAAGTTTATGAGTTAGGTATCGCTCAAAACGATAAGCCTAAGGATTTAAAACAATTTATTTCGGACTATATGTATGATCCACGTTATTAGAAAGAAAGTACACTCGTTCAAATAAATATTTGTTAATAAAAGATTTTTATGCGAACCATTTTCAATTCTGTTAATTTAGATAAAACAGGTGTTCCAAAGGAAATATTTAAAATAAATGTAAAGCATTCTTAAACATTCATCTCTTTTAGATATTTATATGTCTCGTACTGTGATCTAATTTTAGAATGTGTGTCATCTCTTTTATATTGATTATCTTGAAATTCATTTATAATCCTGGATTTGACATTATCTTTAACCTGAATATCAAATAATTTTTTCAGCATTTCTTTTAATGATTTATTATATATTGGAAAAGCTACTTCTATTCTTCTACTTAAATTTCTTTTCATCAAATCAGCAGAAGCCAAGTATATTTTTTCGTCTCCACCGTTGTGAAAAATATAAATTCTGCTATGTTCAAGGTACCTGTCAACAATACTATATACTTTAATATTCTCACTTAAATTTATTATACCGGGTTTTAAGCAGCATATCCCTCTAACAATCATATCAATTTTAACACCTGCTTTTGACGCCTTGTATAACTTTCTAATCATCTTTTTATCTTCAAGATTATTTATTTTAATTTTAATTGAAGAGGGTAAACCATTCTTTGCATTTGTAATTTCATTTTCTATTAATGCTTCAAAGCCTGATCTTAAGTAATGTGGAGCGGTCAATAAATGTTTTGTAGTTTGATGTTTTTCATGATTTGATAAAAACCGGAAAATTTTTCTTATATCTTTTATAAGTCTTTCATCAGATGTAAAAAAACCAAAATCAGAATATATTTTAGAGGATTTCTCATTAAAATTTCCGGTCGCTAAATAAGCATAAAATTTTATTTTTCTATTTTCAATTCTTTTTATAAGACATAGTTTAGCATGTACTTTTAATCCCGGGAAACTATACAAAACATTTACACCTGCTTCCTCCATTTCCTTAGCCCAAAACAAATTTAACTCTTCATCAAACCGGGCTTTTACTTCTACAAACACAGTTACTTTTTTTCCATTTTGTACAGCTTTTATTAAAGACTTTACGACTGAAGAATCGGTAGCTACCCTGTATAAAGTTATTTTTATTTCTTTTACTTTTTTATCAATAGCTGCTTCATTTAAAAAGTTTAAAACATAATTATATGATTGATAAGGATAGTGAAGTAGTATATCTTTTTTTCTTATAGAGTTAAAAAAGGATTTATCCAAAGAAAAGAATTTGCTTGGTAGAGGGGGGTGTGGAGAATATACCATAGATCTTTTGGTGGGGTTTTGTAAAGTAAAAAAATCTTTAAAGTTATGATATCTACCTCCTTTTACTAAATCGTTTTTCTCAAGCCTAAAGTAATCAGTTATAAACTGTAAAAAATCATCGGGCATATTTTCATCATACAAAAATCTTGACGGAACACCGGTTTCTCTTTTACTAAGCCCTGATTTAATTTTTTCTAATAAATTTCCTGTAAATTCATCATCAATATAAAGTTCGGCATCTCTTGTCAGTTTAATTGAATATAAACCATATAGATCGTAGTTAGGTAATAATTTTGGAAGACAATATCTTATAATATCATCTAAAAAAATAATGTTGTGCCTGCCACGATATTTTGGTAAAAAAATAAATCTTGGAAGATGACTAGAGGGTATTTCTATCAGTGCGTATTTAAATTTATGTTTCCTTCCATCATAATTCTTTTTTTTAATTTTAACAACAATGTAAAGTGCATCATTATTAAGAAATAAATTTATTTTTTTGTTTACCAAAAATGTAGGCGCACAATAATTTTTGAGTACTTCCTCAAAATAATTATCAAGGAATTTCTTTTGATGTTTATTTATTCTTTTTTCATCAAGAATAAATATGTTGCTTTTATTTAATAAAGGAATTATTTCGTTTTTAAAAATATTACCGAATTCTATTTGCTGATTTGTTACAATATAATTTATTTGATTTAGCAGTACTTCAGGGTTGAAAGATAATTTTTTGTATTCGCTTCTTTTTAAATTGCTAAGAGTTCTTAGCGATGCTACCCTAACCCTATAGTATTCATCTAAATTTGAAGAGTAAATTGCTAAGAATTTTATCCTTTCAAAAAGAGGGACGGATTTATCCTTAGCTTCTTGTAAAACACGGTAATTAAAAGAAAGCCAGCTAATTTCTCGGTTATAATAATTACTAATATTCATATGTAAAATTTAATGTTTATATTTCTTGGGATATTCAATAAACTCAAACGACCAATTATCATCAATCTCTTCCCAGTTATCTGCTTCTTTTTTTAAACAAACTATTCCTGCGGTAGGAAGATTGTCTAATCTTTTATCAGAAATAAGATTAATTAAATACGTAATTCCGGGGTTATGTCCAACAAGCATTAGGAATTTAAGTTTATTATTTGTCTGTTTTATAACATTAAGTAAATCTAATGCACTTGCTTGATATATCTTTTTGTCTTTTCTAATATTTGAAAAAGAATATTTTAATTTTTCTGCTATTATTTTAGCCGTTGTAATTGCTCTTAAGGCGGGACTTGAAATTATTAATTCCGGAGAAATATTTTTCTTTAATAATATCTCACCCATAAATGGTGCATTTCTTATTCCTCTTTTATTAAGTGGCCGGTCAAAATCATCAAGAGAGGGTGAACTCCAACTGGATTTAGCATGTCTTAGTAAGTATAAAGTTTTCAATAATAATTACCTAAGGTAGTTCAATAATTAATCTTATTAAAAAAAATGAACCATCTCTAAAAGAAACGATATAACAGCTATAATCAGTCCATACATAAAGATGTTATACGCAATTTTCAGGTATTTGTATTTTCTAATTAAAACGGTTCCAACAGCATATATATCTCTAATCATACTTAAATAAATATATTCTCTGTCGTTCATTACTACAGTCATTGCTTTTTCATATTCCTCTAAAGACATTTTATAAAAGTTACCAAAAAAAAGAAGGTTTCCTTTCTTTTGTTCAACATCTTCTGGGGTTATATTACCAGATGATACTTTCGGACGAGTAGCTATAGTTGCAAAAACTATAGTTACAACACATACAATTAATAAAATAATAGTGGGAATAATAAGATCTTGATCTACACTAACCCTTCTAATTACAACTGATAATATTATTGAAATGATAACAGCATTTATACTAATTAATATATTTGCTTTTCTGTCTGCAATAGCGCTTAAATTTAAATGATTTCTGGAAGTTATTCTGAATAAAGTTTCAATACCTCGGTCGGTTTTATTTTTCTTTTTTTGTTTACCCATTGTTTCAATATTATTTTGAATTTTTTCTTCTTCATTCATAATAATAATCCTTTTAAAATAATTATTTAAATTGATTTTTTAATTTCTCTATGTTTTTTATTCTTTGTAGTCCATAATTTGTTTTTGCATATTTTGTATAAAAATTATGTTTTGTTAAAAATTCTATGTTATTCTTTATCCATTCGTCATCAGAATAATTTTTATTCTGATTTTGTTTAAGTTCTTTGCGTAACAGTTCGGACTTCTCTAAACAATCATCGTTACCTATATGTAAAATATCAGCGTCTGATAAAATCCCTTCTAAAAGAGAATTTGGAACGTGGGATAACTTTGTTGCTTCAATGCATTTTTTAACTTGTTCAATATCTTCAATTAAAAAATTATTAGCAATTAAAAAATTTTCGGCAATATCAATACTTACTTTTTCATGCCCATTTATTCCTTTACTGTATCCCACATCATGAAACCAGGCGGCAAGTATTGCTATATCAAATTCTTTTTCTGATAATAATAAAGCCCTGCTAATCTCTTCTGTATTTTTTACTACATCTAAAGTATGGTTAATACAATGATAGTTATAATCTGTACTTAAATAATTTGATAGATATTCTGTAACATATTTTTTTGCTTTATCAATTATATTACTCAAAATATCCTCCATCTAAAATATTGAATAAATATATACATTAACAAAACAAAAGAAAGAAAAATAAATAAAATAGTTGTGATAAAAAGCACTTAATAAGAAAGGGCCATTACAAGAAGTGATTGATCCTAAAAGTGAGGATGATTTTATTTATATGAATTTAATACACTCATATAATTTGCTCTTTTAAATTGTGAAGGGTCCGCAGAAGGGATAACCGGATTTTTTAAATCCATTCCTAAATATTTTGTTACTAATTTCATCTTATCACATTGTTAAATTTTTTTTCATTTTCCTGGATATTTTCTTCCTCTCCCTTTTTAAGAGGTTTAAAAGAGTTTAACTGCTCGTACATATTCCATTTTTCTTCAACATCTTTTTGCGCTTCTTTCATTAATCTTTTTGCTCTTTCGGGATGAGACTTTGTGAGCATTTTATATCTTGTTTCCATATATGCATAATCTTCAAATGGAATCTTTAATCCCTTTGATTCAAGTTTAAAAGGATTTTTACCTTCTTTTACTAAATCAGGATTATATCTGTACAATTGCCAATAACCGGAATCTACAGCAGCTTTTTGGTTATGCATTGCAAGCCCCATATTTATTCCGTGTGCAATACAATGGCTGTATGCAATTATTAATGAAGGACCATCATATGCTTCAGCCTCTAAGAATGCTCTTACTGTTTGTGTGTCATTCGCTCCGAGAGCAACTTTAGCGACATAAACACTACCGTAAGATATTGCCATAATTCCCAGGTCTTTTTTGGCTACGGATTTACCTGCTGAAGCAAATTTGGCAACTGCAGCTCTTGGAGTAGATTTTGACATCTGTCCGCCGGTATTAGAATAAACCTCTGTATCAAGAACAAGAATATTTACATTTTTACCTGAAGCTAATACGTGATCTAATCCGCCAAAACCTATATCATAAGCCCATCCGTCGCCGCCAATAATCCAAACAGATTTTTTAACTAAATAATTGGAAAGAGATAAAAGCTGTTTTATATCGGCGGTTCTACCGTTAGAAGAATTCTTTAACTGATCATTTAGTTTATTATTTAAAGTATCAACATATCCGCGTTGTTCATAAATGCCTGCTTCGTCTTTTTGCTCATTGTTCAGTATATTATTAATTAGTTCATCACCTATTTCATTAGAAAATGTAGTTAGTAATGTTTTTGCATGTTCTTGGTGTTTATCAATTGCCAATCTAAAACCAAGACCAAATTCAGCGTTATCTTCAAACAAAGAGTTATTCCATGCAGGACCTCTTCCGTCTTTGTTTACTGACCATGGAGTTGTTGGGAGATTACCGCCATAAATAGAAGAACATCCTGTTGCGTTTGCGATAACTGCTCTGTCACCGAACATTTGAGTGACAAGTTTTATATATGGTGTTTCGCCGCAACCTAAACAAGCACTTGAAAATTCGAACAATGGTTCTAAGAACTGTGAATCTTTAACCTTAGTTAAATTAATTTTTGTTCTGTCAAGCTCAGGTAAAGACAAAAAGAAATCCCAATTTTCTCTTTCCTTCTTTCTTAAAGGTATTTGTTCGTACATGTTTATAGCTTTCAGACGAGTATCGCTTTTGTTCTTTACAGGACAAACATCCACACAGATTTCGCAGCCTGTACAATCTTCAGCTGCAACCTGAAGTGAATACAAAAGATTTTCCCCGTAATCTTTTGCTTTGAATTTAATGTATTTAAATTCTTTGGGAGCATCTTTTAATTGATCTTCTTCGTAAATTTTTGCTCTTATAGTTGCGTGGGGACAAACAATAACACACTTGTTACACTGAATACAAATATCCGGATCCCAAACAGGAATCTCTAAGGCAATATTTCTTTTTTCCCATTGTGTTGTACCGGAGATGTAAGTACCATCAGAAGGTAGTTGGCTTACGGGTATGGTGTCTCCTTTGCCTGCAATCATTTTGGCAATAATATTTCTTACAAATTTGGGAGCTTTTTCAGATACTGAAGCATTTATTTCAGTTCTACTGGTAACTTCTTTTGGTACTTCAACTTTAAATAAATTAACAAGTGTTTGATCTACAGCGGCAAAATTCATTTCTACAATCTTTTCACCCTTTGAACCATAGGTTTTCTTTATTGAATTTTTGATCATTTCAATAGCTTTCTCTTTTTCAAATATATTTGAAATAGCAAAAAAGCAGGTTTGCATAATTGTATTTATTCTTGTACCCATTCCGGTTGCGTGTGCAACTTTATAGGCATCAATAATGTAAAGATTCATCTTTTTTTCAATCAAATCTTCCTGTACCTTTTTTGGTAATGAATCCCATACTGTATCTTTCGACAACTTAGTGTTCAATAGAAATGTTGCACCTTCCATTGCATCTTCAAGCATGTCAAATATTTCTAAAAATACATGCTGATGGCAGGCAATAAAATTAGCTTTATTAATTAGATAAGTCGATTTTATTTCTTTAGGTCCAAATCTTAAATGTGATATTGTTGTGGAACCCGCTTTCTTTGAATCATAAACAAAATAACCCTGAGCAAAATAATCTGTTCCTTCGCCGATAATTTTAATTGAATTTTTATTGGCACCGACGGTTCCGTCAGAGCCTAAACCATAAAATTTACCTCTAAAAGTTTCGTCTGATTCAATTGAAAATTGTGGATCATATTTCAAACTTGTATTTGTAACATCGTCAATAATACCAATTGTAAAATGATTCTTGGGTTTATCTTTTTTCATTTCATCATAAATACCTTTTATCATAGCCGGAGTAAATTCTTTTGACGACAATCCATATCTTCCGCCTATAATTTTTGGAAAAGCAAAAGGAAGTGTACCATCCATAAACCTTTCTGAAATAGCATTTACTATATCTAAGTACATCGGCTCACCTGAGGCACCGGGTTCTTTTGTTCTATCTAAAACAGATAAAGTTTTTACGGTTTTGGGTAAAGCATTTATAAAATGTTCAATAGAGAACGGTCTGTATAATCTTACTTTTAACAAACCGACTTTCTCTTTTTGAGCCGTCAAAAAATCAACGGTTTCTTCCACAGCCTCCGCACCCGAACCCATAATTATAATTATCCTTTCCGCATCAGGTGCGCCAACATAATCAAATAGATGATATTGCCTTCCTACTAACTTTGCAAATTTATCCATTTTCTTTTGGACTATATCAGGACATTTTAGATAGTAAGGATTTACTGTTTCTCTTGCTTGAAAATAAACATCAGGATTTTGTGAAGTTCCCCTTATAAAAGGATTATCCGGATTCAAAGCCCTTCCCCTATGGGCTAAAACCAGGTTATCATCTATCATGGCACGCATATCATCAAGTGTAAGTTGTTCAATTTTTTTTACTTCATGAGATGATCTGAAACCGTCAAAAAAGTGGAGGAAAGGAATTCTTGTCTCTAATGTTGCAGCTTGTGCAATTAAGGTAAAGTCCATAACTTCTTGTACTGAATTTGAACACAGCATTGCAAAACCTGTTGACCTTGCAGCCATTACATCACTATGATCTCCGAAAATAGATAATGCCTGGGCGGCAATGGATCTTGCTGCTACGTTAAATACTGTAGATGTCAATTCACCCGCAATTTTAAACATATTGGGAAGCATAAGAAGAAGCCCCTGTGAAGATGTAAATGTTGTTGTCAAAGCTCCTGTTTGTAAAGCACCGTGTACTGCACCGGAAGCACCGCCTTCACTTTGCATTTCAGTTACAGTGGGCACGTCGTTCCAAATATTTTTTTCGCCTCTCACAGACCAGGCATCTGACCACTCGCCCATATTTGATGATGGTGTGATTGGATAAATTGCTATTACTTCGTTAATATGGTAAGCAATATATGCTGCAGCTTCGTTTCCGTCAATTGTTACTTTCTTTCTTTCCATAATATAAAGTTTTCTCTGTTAGTTTATGTATAAATTTTATATATATAATCCAAAACTATACCAAATAAATATTATGATTCTGCTCTGTTTTTTAGCATTTTATTTTTACCATCTATAAATTCAATAAGTTTTCAATCAATTTATTCCCAATATAAAGAATTTTATGTTTTGTTACTTTTAAGTAGTTTAATACTATATTTTTATCCATTTTATTGCCTTTATGGAATTCATTTTAATATTAATTTTAGCTTCATTATTTGCTGCTTTTGGAACAATTATAGGTTTTGGGGGCGGTATTTTTATGATTCCAATCTTGGTTATTGGTTTTAATTTACCAATAAATGTTGCTGTCGGTTCTGTTATTTTGGCTTTATTTCCGGGTTCACTTGTTTCATCTTACTTTAATCATAAAAGAAAAAAAATTGATTACAGGGCTGGAATCACTCTTGAAATTCCTACCGTTATAGGTACAATTCTTGGAGCATATTTAACCTCTGTTCTTGCTCTTAACATACTAGAAATTGTGTTTGCAGTATTTGTAAGTGCAGTCGGTTTTAGTATGTTCAGAAAAATATCTATAAATATATCAGAAGATAGTAGACCGGAAATATTTAAAAAGTTAAATAAATTAAATCCTGCCATTACAAGTACAACAAAAAATATACAATACAGAATGAGTTATTTATTAACAGGAATATTTGGATTGTCTGCCGGGTTTATTTCGGGCTTGTTTGGTATAGGTGGTGGTTTTTTAAAAACTCCAATTATGGTAAATGTGTTCAACATTCCTCCTTCGGTAGCATCGGCAACAGCATTATTTATGATTGTTTTTACAAGTTTGACCGGAAGCATCTCTCACTTTTATTTGGGGCATTTAAACTTTTCTTACAGCATTCCTATCGTTATTGGATTTATTCTTGGGGCTTTTTTAGGCAATCAATTAAACTTAAAAATATCGGAAAAAACATTAAAAATATTAATTGGTTTTGGACTATTTGCAGCCGGATTTTCTATTTTGCTTAATATTATTTTATAAAAAATCTTATCAAGTTTTTTCTATTTCTTCTTCATCTTCCCAATCATATTTTTTTATAGGATCTGATTTTCTAAAAATGATTGCAGCATAAATTCCAGTTAATGCACCAAAAAGATGATACTCCCACGATATTTCTCTACTCAATGGAAGTACACCCCAAATTAGACCTCCGTATAAAAATGTTACGATTAAAGCCAATGCAATTGATCTGTTGTCTCTTCTAATAAGACCACTAAAAAACAGAAATGTTACATACCCATAAACCAATCCGCTTGAACCTATGTGGTAGGATTCTCTTCCAAGAAACCAAACAAGTATTCCGGGAATTAAGTAAACCATAAAAAAAACTTTATATGCAGCTTCTTTATAAAAATAAAATATACCGCTTCCTAAAAATAATAAAGGTATAGAGTTTGAAATTATGTGATTGAAATCGGAATGAATTAAGGGTGCAGTAAAAACACCAATGAGTCCTTTGGCGGTTTGTGGGAACAGTCCATATTTAGCAAGCTTAAGTGAAAATAAATATTGTGCAAATTGTATCAACCATAATAAAACCAAAAAGGATAATGGAATAATTATTAATCTTAATTGTTTTTCATTGCTTTCTGTTTTGTTCAATATATGCCTAAAATGAGATTCCCAATATTAAAAAATAATCAACCTATTGTTTAAATTTTGGATTTTTGTTATTTGTGATTTTTAATAAGTGTTTATTGCCAAATGTTTATCCGAGTTTTCCTTTGTACTTATAAACTGTTTGTAGCGAGTATATAAATCAAGAATATCCCTTACATACTCAACTGTTTCAATCCCTCTGCTGTATCCATACGTTACAACATCATCATTATAATATTTTTTCTTTGATTTCTGTAAAAGATAAAATTCTACATTTCCGTCCCATTTAATAGGATCTCTGCCATATTTTTCAGTAAGTTTTCTAGCGTCTATTATGTGTCCTAAACCGACATTATACGAAGCAAGAATAAACTTAATCTTTTCATTTTTATCCTCAATATATTTACTCCAATAATTATTTAACCACACTAAAAACTTTATACCTGCATTCAGACTTTGCTTTGGATCAGTTCGGTTGTCAGCTCCGTATTGTTTAGCTGTTGCAGGCATTAGCTGCATTAGACCCACAGCGCCGGCCCAAGATTTAGCTTCGGGATTAAACTGTGATTCTTCATAAATCTGCGCAGCCAATAAACGCCAATCCCAGTTTAATTTTTTTGCGTACACTTTAAACAAACTATCATATTTAGAAATGCTTCCGCCGGTAAGAGAAAAGAATTGACTTTTTGATCTTCTTCTAAAGTTTGCCCTGTTTTTAAAATACTTGTTATAAATTATATAATATATAGGTTTCTTTAAGATATTATCAATCCAGGTATTTAAAGTATCTAATAATTGATGGGTGTCTTTTTTTACAGCCCAGGCAATTTTTTGTGGTAGAGAGATTTTTGTACTTATGTCAATATTTGTAAATGATGCCTGATTAAGCCGTGCAATATTTTCATCGGATATAGTGTAATCAATTTTACCTTCAGCAACCAACTCGATAAGATTTTCGGTTGTTAATTCAGGATCAGCAACAACAATATTTATATCTCCGCCTATTTCATCGGAAAGATTCTGCAATCTTGAAATATATGAAGACCCGCTTCGTACATAAACTGTTTTGCCTTCAAGGTAAATTGGATTTGTAATTATTTTCCTTTTTATTTGATCGAGGGTAATTCGTCTCCAGTTTTTAGGTTTTCTTTGTACCAAAACCTGAGTAGTTGTATTAGTGTGGTGTGTAAAAGCAACCTTTTTATTTCTCTCTTTAGTAACGGTTAAATTAAAAGCTATTAAATCTCCTTTTCCTTCGTTTAGCAGTGTAAACATATCGTTAATATTTTTAACAACCTTTATCTCAACATCTACTCCCAAATATTTACCGAATTGATTGAGCAGTTCATACTCAAAACCCATTGGCTGCCCTTTGTAAATAAAATAGCTGTAAGCATTGTAACCTGTTAGAGCAACTATTTTACCTGTTTTTTTTATCTTTTCTAATTCTGTCGGTTTATGTACTTCTTTCTTTCCGCACCCAATATTTATAAATATCAGT
>JADFGB010000207.1 GCA_022567875.1 Bacteroidota bacterium
ATGAACCATTGGGACAAAGATTAGCAACAATTCATAATTTATCTTTTTATCTAGGTTTGATGAAAGAGATTAGAAAACAGATTCAAATAGGAGCTTTTTAAATCTTTATTTTTCTAACAAATCTGTTATCATATTTATATGAGTCAAGAATTAATGGAAAAAATAGTATCTCGGTCATTCAAGATAGCTTACCGGCAAGACAACGCACAGGATTTAGAGAGTTTGCCTCTATTTTTGAGGATTTAAAGAAGATAAAAAGTCCTGAGAGCGCCTTAAGAAAGGTAATAGACGCCTACCAAGATTACTGTTATCTCTCCTTTGATAATGCTGATGAAAGAATTCTTGATCTAGAAGAATTAGCCAAGCTAGCCTCTAGCCACTCAACAGTAAAAGAATTTCTGCTTGATTTTAGCTCCTTTGAAGAGTTTAAAGGCGAAACTTTACTCGGAGGTTATGAAAGAGAAGAATCCTTAGTCCTCTCCACTATTCACCAAGCAAAGGGGTTGGAATGGGAAGTAGTCTTTATTATTGGATTCTGTGAATATAGCTTTCCTCACCCTAAAGCACTAGATTGCGCAAGCGCCTTAGAAGAAGAAAGAAGATTATTCTATGTTTCTTTAACAAGAGCTAGACACAAATTGTTTATTACTTATTGCAGAAATAGAACTGGGCAACAACAACATTCTGGTTTTTTTAATGAGGCAACTCAGAAAAGAAATTTGACACGTTATTTGAAAAACTTGCCAAGTATAAAACCTGTTGATGGTAATGATTTTAGATTATAATGGAAAGCAAGCTAACAAGCCGTTAGGTTTTATAAAGTGTAGAAATAATATCTTGACAAAATTTTATATTATAATAATACTTTTAATTCTTCTTTTTGTTAATAGTAATTCATTTTCTCAAAGTAACTGTGCCGGTAATATAATAGGATCAGCCAGCCTAATTAATGGACCGGATTCTGCCAACACAGATGCAGATAACTTACTGTTGACCCCAACAACCCATTAAGAATAATTGTAGGCACCGAAGGTTAATAAATTAAACTAACTTTTTATTCTAATATCCGAATCCTTTCTTTTCATTAAGCATTACATGTATAATTAAAAAGGAGCAATCATATTGATAGCAGCAATTTTAATCGTTTTAGGAATTGCGGTAATATTTTTTCTTTGGTATTTCAAAAGACAAAAAAAATATAGCAAAGAAGTTGTGAATTATAATATAGCAGAAACTAAGCAAAGATTAAAAGATGAAAAGAATACTATTCTGCTTGATGTACGTACACATATGGAAAGAAGATTAAAAGTGATACAAGGTTCTATCCATATTCCTTTGCACGATTTGAAACACGGCGTTGAAAAGTTGAAAGAACACATAGATAAGGAAATTATATGCTATTGCCATTCCGGTGTTAGAAGTTTGAGTGCAGCATACATTTTAAAACAAAATGGAATCAAAAGTGCAAACATGAAGGGCGGTATTGTTGCTTGGATATCTTTTGAAAAGAATAAATGATTATAAATATATAAATGAAAAGGAGATAATAATGGCAGAACATTTAACTAAAGAAACTTTTCTGAAAAAAGTTTTTAACTACGAAAAAAATAAAGAGTGGAAGTTTGAAGGAGATTTACCATGCGTAATTGATTTCTGGGCACCGTGGTGTGGACCGTGCAAGGTTGTCGGTCCAATAATTGATGAACTTTCGGAAGAATATAAAGGCAAAGTTAATTTTTACAAAGTTAATACAGATGAAGAACAGGAGCTTGGCGGAGCTTTTGGTATTAGAAGCATACCTTCGCTTTTATTTGTTCCCAAAGAAGGAAAACCACAAATGACGACAGGTGCTTTGCCTAAAGAAACTTTAAAGAAAGTTGTTGAAGAAGAACTTCTAAGTTCAGCAGCATAAATATTTAATTTATTGACTCATAAGTTATTTAATCAGCACTAAAAAAAATGGCTGCCTGAAAAGACAGCCATTAAAAAATCCGAAATATTCTCCCTCTTATTCGGATGCTTCAGCAGCCGGTTTGTAAAGCAATGATGCAACTACACCCATAATTAAACTTACAACCAACCCGTAA
This sequence comes from Bacteroidota bacterium, assembly GCA_022567875.1. Taxonomy (GTDB): domain Bacteria; phylum Bacteroidota; class Ignavibacteria; order Ignavibacteriales; family Ignavibacteriaceae. Next base: position 2,088 of record JADFGB010000207.1, read on the forward strand.
AGAAACCATTGAAGAACGATACCATAAGTTAACGGATAAATTGCATACGAGCTGTAAGCAAATGTCATTGAATAGAACAGACCGATATATAGTCCGAATCTTAATCCTTCGCCAATTCCTTTGTTCTCGTAGCCTTTAGCAAAGAAGAAGCAGAAGAAATAAGCAAAAACTATATCCATCAACCACATAATCCACATCATACCCTCCATCTCCTCCTTAGAACGGAACAGACTTTTCAGTGGTTCACTTGCATATGTTTCTGCAAGCATAACGCCGTGGATAAGAAAGTTTAATACTTCCATCACAACAAAAACTACTACCAAAGTGATCCAGAATTTTTTTGTGTGCATCTAAAACCTCCGAATGTTTGTTTAAAAATATTTTTGTTTAAGTAGATTCGTCATAAAGAAAACTAAGAATTGAGACTCGTAGAAGCAAGAAAAAAATTTCAAAGATTGAATTTTTCTTTACTTTGAGTTTTTGGTCTTTTTTGCTGAAGAGTAGTCTTTCAAATTATATTTTATCTCTCTGTCCGGCATTTTCAAATATGTAATTTCAATACCGGATTCCTTGTAAAACTTTATAGCAAGTGTATCGTGAAAATCAGAAAAAACAACAACTCTTTTTACACCAGCTGCAATAAGTGCTTTTGAGCACGTAGTACAAGACATATTTGTAATATATGCCGTTGATCCCTTTATTGAAACTCCGTGCACTGCCCCCTGAACCAACGCGTTTATCTCTGCGTGATTAGTCCTAACACAATGATTATCAACAATTAAACAACCGACATCTTCACAGTGAGGCTGATTCGGAAGAGACCCATTGTAACCAGTTGCAAGCACAAACCTGTCTTTAACCAAAACGCATCCGCAGTGCATACGCGGACAGGTTGACCTTTCGGAAGCAAGCATTGCAAGTTTCAAAAAGTATTCATCCCATTTGGGTCTGCTGTTTTCTTTACTCATACACTTAACAAATATATTCGAAATGTGAATATGAATTTATAAAAAAATATTTATAACTATCGTTTTTCTTTATGAAGATAAACGAAGTTAGGCTCTAAAAATTTTACTTTACAATTTATTTGTGATCAATTGTATTAAATCATCAATGCTTTTGCATAACTTTATCGATTCGGAGTTTATCCACAATTTAGGTTCGTTTTCTTCTTTGAATAAAATGGCAGGCAAATCTATGTTCGATATTCCATATTTCTTTTTTAATTCATTTCTATGAAGAAATTCCATAGGAATGTCTATGCTTTTCAGAAATTCTTTCCAATCTTTTTTCATTCCGAATGAGCCATAAGTAATAGCACATAAATTACAACTGTATGTTTCGGGTGAAAAAAGTTTATGAGCCGTATCTGTTAACGAATTAAAAAGACCGCTGTTTGCATTATATACAAATATCAGTTTACTCATTATTCTGTATTAATCTTCTGTGATAATTTATTTGACCGAGATGATAATTAAAATGCCCGTACAAATGAATGAGAAAATATTCGTTTGTCATCTCTTTTTTATTTTTAAATACCTGTACAGGATACAGCTTGTTTAAGTC
>JADFGB010000011.1 GCA_022567875.1 Bacteroidota bacterium
ATTATATTATAAGCCCGGAGAAAGTACATCTTATGAAAGTGTAAGATTTATAATGACTCAAGTAAAATTTGGTTGGTTGGTAAGAAGCATACATAGTTGGGCTGCAAATTTGATGGTGCTTTTTGTGTTCGTTCATATGTTTAGTGTGTTTTTTAGCAAAGCTTATAAGAAACCAAGAGAACTAACATGGGTTACAGGTTTTATAACATTGCTGCTCACTTTCGGATTTGGTTTTAGTGGTTATCTTTTACCTTGGGATGAATTATCATTTTTTGCAACTAAAATTGGAACAGACATTATAGGAGTTTTACCTATAATAGGAGAGCCATTAAAAACTATTTTACGTGGTAGTCCTGATGTAACAGGTGCAACCTTAACCAGATTTTTTGGAATTCACGTTGCAGTTTTGCCTATGTTATTTACTTTCTTTTTAGTATTACATCTTTTATTTGTTCAGAAATTAGGTATGCACGAGCCTGAATCTTTTCAGAAACTACCTGAAAAAGAAAAAAAATACATGCCTTTTTTTCCAAACTTCTTTGTTAAAGATGCTTTGTTTTGGTTGATTATATTTAACGTATTATTATTTCTTTCTGTTTATATACCTTGGGGATTAGGATTAAAAGCTGATGCTTTTGTTCCTGCACCGGCAGGAATAAGGCCTGAATGGTATTTTATGTTTATGTTCCAATCTCTAAAAATGTTACCAGCACATATATTATTTTTAGAAGGTGAATTAGTAGGTATACTTTTCTTTGGGGCTGCATTCCTATTTTGGATGTTATTTCCATTCCTAGGTATTAAAGATGAAAATTTCAAAAAATTTAAACCAGTTTTTTGGATTGGTATAACTGTCGTAACATTTATAATAACTTTGACTATAATTGGATATTTAGACTAAGGTTTAAACTATGAAGAATTTAAAATTGTTTTTTATACTTATTATATTTTTTTTGATTGAGATAGGATTTTCTTACGCTCAAAATAAAAATATACCTCCAAAAAAAAATGTAAATAATTGTTTAGGTTGCCATCAACATAAAGATGAAATGCCTGATGATTTTAATAAAGAAGATGTTCATTTTAAAGCAGGAATTACCTGTGTAGATTGCCACGGTGGGGATAATACTAGCAAAAAACAAAGTATAGCAATGGATGAAGATAATGGATATTTAGAAACCCCAACAAAAGAAGAATTACCAAAATTTTGTGGAAAGTGTCATTCAAGTTCTACATATATGATAAAACATAAATCTAAAGTAAGTACTGATATTGTTAAAGATTATTTTAAGAGTAAACATGGAAAACTTTTAAAGGAAGGAAATACAGACGTAGCTTCTTGTGTAGATTGTCATTCAGCTCACAGTATATTTAATTCTAAGAATACTAAATCATCTGTATATGCTTTAAATATTATTGAAACTTGTGCAAAATGTCATGATGATAAAGAACTAATGACAAAATATGATATTAAAACAACAGTAGTTAACAACTATAAAAAAAGTGTACATGGAATTGCTTTATTAAAGAAAATGGATGTCGGTGCCCCAGCTTGTAATGATTGCCATGGTAACCATGGAGCAAACCCAAAAGGTAAGAAAAAAGTTGTTGAAATATGTGGAGATTGTCATGTAAATAATATGGATTTATTTGCACAATCTAAGATGAGTAAAGAGGATGATTTTGATGCAAAACATGGCTGTATAGCGTGCCATACTAATCATTTAATTGAAAAACCAACTGATAAAATGATAGGAATACAAGAAAGCTCACTTTGCTTAGATTGCCATGATGAGGGGGATAAAGGTTATAAAATTGCAAATATTTTACATAGTTATTTAACAAAATTAGATACAACTTATCAATACGCAAAAAACAGACTAAAAATTGTTGTAGAAAGTAATATGGATGATGTTGATTTAAATTTTATGCTTAAAGAAGTTAAGCAATCTTTAATAAAATCTAGAACATTGATACATACTTTTGATACTACTCTTGTAGGAAAAGAAGTAAGAAAAGGATTAAAGTTAGCTGATAGTACAATTGCTAAAGAAAATGAAGAAATACACGCTTCGATTATTAGAAGAAATGGTTTACTTATTGCTACTTCATTTATAACTCTTATTATTTTAGCTTTATTTTTTATTAGCAAAGAGATGGATAAAAAATTATAACTTTCAAATAAAAAAGTTCAAGATAAAATCTTGAACTTTTTTTTAAGTCTTATCAAGTCACAAAATTACTTAAAAAAGCGTCAAAATTCTTTCGCCTAAGTTTTTAATTTGCATATCTTTTTTTTATGTTAATCAAAGAAGCTTAATTAATTGCTTACCTAATTGAACAAATAAACTTTAATTTATTTAAGGATAAACAATGTCTAGCACTCAGCACAAGTATAAATATTATGATCTAATAATGGCGGCTTTCGTTACTGTTTTAATTTGCTCAAATCTTATTGGAGCAGAAAAAGTTGTAACAATTTTAGGATTTTCATTTGGTGCAGGTATCCTGTTTTTTCCCATAAGTTATTTCTTTAACGATATACTAACGGAAGTTTACGGATACGCCAGATCAAGAAAAGTAGTTTGGGCCGGGTTTGCTGGATTGGGATTTGCTTCTTTGATGGCTTGGGTTGTAATAAAACTTCCCCCTGCGCAAGGTTGGGTTTATCAAGAGGCTTATGAAACAGTATTTGGTCAAACGTGGCGAATTGTTCTTGCATCAATGCTTGCTTTCTTTTCAGGTGAATTTGTTAATTCGTATGTACTTGCAAAAATGAAATTGTTCACAAGGGGTAAATTCCTTTGGACAAGAACAATCGGTTCAACAATTGCGGGGGAAATGATAGATTCTATTATTTTTTATCCCATAGCTTTTTACGGATTTTGGCCCAACGATCTTTTAATTACCGTAATGATCACTAATTATGTTTTGAAAGTAAGCTGGGAAATTATAGCAACTCCGGTTACTTATAAAGTTGTTAATTTTCTGAAGAAAAAAGAACACGAAGATTTTTACGACCACGATACTAATTTTACACCTTTTTCAATTACTGTAGATTAATTTTAATAAAATCTTTTTTTACTTTAAATATTTTTTTAACCACATTTTACGGAGTGTATTTAATTCATTTCTGTGTTTTCTTAAAAAATGGTCACCTTCCTCAAACATTACTAATCTATAATGTAAGTTTTTATTTTGAAATTCTCTTGCTAAATTTATAGTATCTAATGGTGCAACACTCTCGTCGGCTGTGCCATGAAGTAGTAAATAATGTGTAAGTTTTGGTAATTTGTATATAAAGCTTGTAACTGAACGCTTTTCACATTCATAAGCAATTTTTTCAACCGGAAGTCCTGGAAATATTTTTTCATTTACTAATTTGATATACGGACTATCTTTTTCATTACAATGAAGATTGGAAACACCACCCACAATTATAACTGCTTTAAAATTAACCTTACTCTTTACTAATGAAAGATAGGTCATCATTCCTCCTCTGCTCCAACCTTCCATGCCCCAAATAGTAGTGTCGGTAAATTCAAGTTCATCTGCAAGAGGGATAAGATTCAACACATCGTTAACATCTTCCCCTCCCAATTCATCAATTCCTTCACTCCCTAAATTTCCTCTGTAATGAGATGCAAAAACAACGTACCCTTCATTTGCAATATTGCCTAACACACCTTTGGCGTTAAAAATATCAAGTGCTCCGTTGTCACCGTATCCCCCCCTGTTCCAAATTACACAAGGGTATTTTTTACTTGTATTTTTTGGATATGCCAAATAACCTTTTACTTTTAATCCATCAGAATTATATATAATATTTTCTACAATTGTATTCTGTAATACTTCTTTGTTCCAGCCACTGATTATCATTTTGTTTTGAGAATCATTTAAAACGATTTTCTTTCTCTCGATAAAATTCGATTTCATATTTATTCTAATTATTTGTAATACTTAACTTGAATTTACTGCGTAAAGTTATCTATAAAATTATTGATTAGTTTTATTTGCAGAACACTCTAAAGCAGTATTTATAGTGCTAATTAGAGTTTGCTTGTTGAATGGTTTTGATATGTATTGAGTACAAGCCCCTGATAATATTTTTTTCTCATCCCCTTTCATTGCATAAGCTGTTAATGCCACAATAGGAATGTTTTTATAGTTATCAATTTCACTAATTTTTTTGGCTGTTTCTAAACCATTTAATTTACCCTCCAGTTTTATATCCATAATAATTAATGAATAAGCTTTTTCTTTTACTTTTAATATCGCAGTTTCACCGTCACTACAAAAATCCAATTGATAATTGTTTCCAAGAAATTTTTTAATCAGTTCAATGCTTGAATCATTGTCTTCTACAAGTAAAATTTTTCCATTATTTTGTCTGGGTTTATCAGATTCTTTAATTTCATTAATCTTTTGTGTTTTTTCCTTTATAAGATTAAGTTCGGACTTTTTATAAACAGGAAACATTACGCAAAACTCAGATCCTTTATCAACCTTACTTTTAACTTCTATTCTGCCGTTCATTAATTCGACAAAATTCTTTGTAATGGTTAATCCAAGTCCTACTCCTTCAAAGTTTCTGCTTAGTCCTTCACTTAATTGGCGAAATTCTTCAAATATAAAATTTATACAGTCTTGAGGAATTCCAATTCCGGTATCAATTATTCTAACCACACCGTATTTTATATCATTTATTTCTTTTTCATCTATTACAATTTTTACTTCGCCTTGTTTAGTAAATTTTATTGCATTATCTACTAAATTATTTAATACTTGCGCCAATAATTTTCTGTCCGCTTTAATTGGATCCGGTTGTTTTTTAATTGAAACACTTAAATCCAAATTCTTTTTATCAGCAGCTTTCTTATATCTTATAAAAGTGTTGTTTGCTTTTTCAACAAGGTTAACGGGTTCATAATTTACTTCTTTCTTATTAGCTTCTATAACAGAAAGATCAAGAATTGAATCTACAGTGTTTAATAATCTTTGTTGGTCTTCTAAAATAAATCCTGTTAATTTCTTTAATTCCGGGTCTTCGATTTCCTCTTCTATAATTTCTGCAAATCCCAAAATACCGACAAGGGGTGTTCTAAGTTCGTGACTCATATTTGCGAGGAAATTACTTTTTAATCTGTTTATTTCTTCTGCTTTTTCTTTTGCTGTTTTTAATTTTTCATTTGAATCAGTTAGTTCCCTGATATTCTCCTGAATTTTTTCCTGCTGTTCTAAAATAGTTTCTCTCATTCTGTTTGTCGAATTAACCAATAGCTTTAATTCACCGGTAGCTTTAATGTTTTTAACTTTTTTGTAATTACCTTTTGAAATATTATCAATAGCTTTAGTCAATTGAGTTATAGGTTTGCTTATAAATTTAGATGCAATAATACTTATCAGAATTAGAAAAGGAATCAGAATTATTCTGAAATAAAGAAAGTATTTATTATTCTCATCTATTTTTGCCTGCACATAACTTGATTTGTGATCGGCTTGAACAACTCCTACAACATTACCATCATTATCAATAATAGGTGCAATTCCTGTTATCCACATTCCATATTGATCCTCATAGATACCAGTATGCATACTTTTCTTTGTCTCGTAAACTTGCAGCAAACATTTTTTGGCAACATCACTTTTTAGCTCCAAAGTATCGCCGGAAAAAGGAACTTCATTTGTCATAATACCAAAGATTGCATGGTCGCTGTCAATCATTGATAAAGTGTAAATTTCTTGGGGTAGATTTAATTTTTTCTTTATTTTTTTTAAAGAACTTTGTAGGTGTTGGTAATGCTGATTATTATATACTTTTGAAGTGTCTGAAAAGTCAACCATTTTAAAATATTCGCCATCAATAGAGGTAGAAATGGAGGAAGCTAAAGTTTGAAGATTTCTACCCTCGAGTCTTGTGTATTCTTTTGTAATTTCATTTTTAACAAAAAAGAGTACTATTTCTAAAACTACATTAGTAACAATAAATACTAAAAGCGCTATTTTTACCCATATTTTCATAGATATTAATATTATTTACGTACATACAAAACAACAAAATAATTCTGTTTTTTGTTGTCAAGCAGTATACATTCTCAATATAAAAGACAAATAGCAAAAAATAGTAATAAGCAGAAAGTGTGGTAAAAAAATTAAGGATATAATTCGGACTCTAACAATTCGCAGATAATATGAGCAACGGTAATATGCCCTTCTTGAATTCTTTGAGTATTATATGATGGTATTTTAATTGGGATATCAACAATATTTAATAACTGCCCACCTGTTCCGCCTAAAAATCCAATTATTTTCATCCCCTTTTCTTTGGCTTTATTTACGGCTTTAACAACGTTTATTGAATTTCCGCTTGTTGAAATAACAAGTAAAACATCACCTTCTTGACCCAAACCTTCAACATTTCGGGCAAAAACATTTTCAAAACCTATGTCATTTCCACCGGCAGTCATATTGGAAGTATCTGTTGTTAAAGCTATAGCGGGTAGGGCAGGTCTTTGTATTTCATGATTCAGTCTTATCATCAGTTCGGTTGCAATGTGCTGACAGTCTGCAGCACTTCCGCCGTTGCCGCAAAGTAAAAGTTTGTGCCCGTTTTTGTAAGTGTCTATTAATAAATCAACTGCTGAGTTAATATCGTCCATACATTCGTGTTGTATATTAATCTTTGTTTCGGCACTTTCAGCAAGTGAATCTACTATAAATTTTTTTCTATCCATTTTGTATTTATTTATGATACAACTTTAGACTGTAACAGATAATTTGGTGTGAACAGCAGAAGCAAAATCTTTTAATAATTCCCAATTGTTTTCATCTTCAAAATAATTCCCGGTAACAATTATGTCGGCACCGCTTTCCATTTTTAGTCTTATGCTTTCTATACTTTTTATTCCACCGCCCACAATAATTGGTATAGAACATTGACTTGCAACTGCCTGAATCAGAATTTCGGGTACTGATATTTCTGCTCCTGATCCTGCTTCTAAATAAATTAATTTCATACCTAAATATTCTGCGGCCAAAGCAGTAGCGGCAGCTATTTCCGGTTTGTTTCTTGGTATAGGTAAAGTTCCGCTCATATATTGAACAGTGGTTGTTGTACCTGACTCTATTAAAATATACCCGGTTGAAATAGGTTCTATGTTTTTTCCTTTGATAATTGGAGCAGCAAGAACGTGTTTGCCGATTAAGTGTTCGGCATTTCTCCCGCTTACAACGGATAAATAAAGTATTGCATCTGCAATATTGCTAATCTGATTAACACCTCCGGGAAAAATAATTGCAGGCAGATTTGTCGCAATTTTAACATTTTCAATAAATTCGTCAAATTTACTGTTTAGCATCAAACTACCACCGATTAAAAAACCGTCAACCCCCGCTTGTTCACATTTTCTTATAAACAAAGGTAGTTTTTCTTGTTCTATTTTGTCGGGATCTATTAAAATTAAATACGCCCCGCCTTTATTTGCAATAGTATCAAGTAAGTATTTATAAATATTCATTTATTAAGTTTTTATTCTTAAACATAAATAATTGATATATCATATTAAAGATAACACAATAAATTTTTCTTTATTACAATTTAATACTTAAAATAGAATAAATTTTGTAAAGATATTAATTATTTATCAATTATTAAAGTCAGTAAACAATGGAGTTATATGAAAAAGATAACTGTATACGAAAAACCCACTTGTACAACCTGTCGTAAGGTTTCTAAATATTTAGAGAAACAAGGTTTTGAATTTGAAAAAATCAACTATTATATAAAACCATTTTCAAAATCATTATTAAAAAATCTTCTGAATAAAATGAATATGAAACCAAGTGAACTTTTAAGAAAAAAAGAAAAAATTTATAAAGAGTTGAATGTGAAAAAAATGACTGAGCATGAAATTCTTGATGCTATGCTTAAATATAATGACTTAATTCAAAGACCAATTATTGAATACGGTGATAAAGCTATACTTGCACGTCCTCCGGAAATAATAAATAAATTTTTTGAAAAGTAATTATCCTTCTATAATGCTGAATTTATATTTCACCGAGTTTCTTGGTTATTTAACCGAAAAATTATTTCTATATGCTCTTTCTTTTTATATGTTTATAATAAATGAAAAATATTACTTGGAGTAAATAATGGAAAAGAATAATAAATTAAAAAGAAGAAATAAACTTGATCCGAGAGTAGTGCTCGGCATAGGTTTAGTGATTATAGGAGCATTAATCCTTTTGGATAATATTTTTCTTCTAGATTTTAATATTCTTCATATAATATTTTCTTTTCCGTCAATATTAATTTTTATAGGCATACTCATCCTCATGCACGGGAACAATAGAGTACTTGGTTCTATTTTATTAGTGTTGGGTGTGTTCTTAATTATTCCAAGAATTTTCCCTTGGATTTATTACGATAAACATATAATACTTCCTGTATTAATAATTGCATTTGGATTGTTCATAATTTTCAGAAAAAGATTTCCTCATTACAAAAATAGTGACGGAGACCAATCCGAGACAGAGGGCGAATATAATAAATATGATACCGACAGACTTAACGATATATCAATCTTCGGTGGTGGACAAAAAATTATTACTTCTAATAATTTTAAAGGCGGAAATATTACCTCTATATTCGGAGGTTCAGAGATTGATTTAACTAATTGTGCATTGGCTAATAAAACTGTTGTGATAGATATTCTGGCAATATTTGGAGGCTCAACTTTAATTGTACCAAAAGAATGGAATGTAATTCTTGATGTGTTCCCTTTGTTTGGCGGTTTCTCTAATAAAATAAGAAGAGCACCCGAAACAAAGATTGATATGAAAAAAACTTTGATCATAAAGGGACTCGTTATTTTTGGCGGCGGCGAAGTAAAATCATTTTAGCAACAAAAAACTATTTAAAAAATGTTGACTAACCCGATTCTTTCAAGCTTTAAAAATTTTAGACTTTACCTGCTTTTCTGGTTTATAATAATTGCAATTTATTTAAGCATATTAACTTTTGGTATTAAAGCAGATCTCTATTTCATTATTATTGACAGCATTGTATTCAATTTAATATTAAGCGGATTAGGTTTGAGCTTTTGGTACAGTGCAAGATTCATTCCCTTAGAAATGAATAATCTTTCAAGAATTATTTTTACACATATTTTCGGCGGTGTTCTTCTTACAATTATATGGCTGTTTTTAGGATATAATGTTATAAATATATTTATTAAAAATTTTGACGATTATTCAAAATTTTTCTTTGAAACTCTCTCTTGGCGTTTTTTAATCGGATTATTAATCTATTTTTTAATTACTTCATTTTATTACATTATAACATACTACACCGGATTTCAAGAGAAAATAGTAACTGAAAATAAATATAAAATTTTAGCAACAGAAGCTGAACTTAAAAATTTAAAATTCCAAATAAACCCTCATTTTTTATTTAACAGTTTGAATTCTCTTAGTGCACTCACAACTATAAATCCTAAAAAAGCAAAAGTGATGATTCAAAAGCTTGCAGATTTTTTAAGATATACTCTCCCTAATAATGAAAAACAAAAAAATAAATTAAGCGAAGAATTAAGGAATATTAAATTATATCTTGAAATTGAAAAAATTCGCTTTGAAGATAAATTTGAATACATTGAAAAAATAGACGAAGAATGTAAGCAAGTTGAAGTACCAAATATGATTTTACAACCGTTGATTGAAAACGCAATAAAGCATGCTGTGTATGAAACTCTAGACAAAGTAACTATAACATTAACCTGCACCCAAGAAAATGAATTCCTAAAAATTAATTTAACTAATAATTATGATAAAGAAACCAAAGCAAAAAAGGGTTCGGGAATAGGATTAAAAAACATTGAAGGACGTTTGGAACTTCTATACGGAAGGAACGACCTACTTAAAGTTAAAAAAACAGATGACACTTTTAGTGTTAGTATGTATATTCCCTTAGAGGAATAACTTAATTATAACTGATTGCTGTGAGAAATAAAATAAAAATAATCATAATTGACGATGAAAGTCTTTCGCGGGAAATTACAAAGGAATACCTGTCAGCAAAAAATAATATTGAAATTGCAGCAGAATGTTCAAACGGGTTTGAAGCAATAAAGAAAATTAACGAGTTAAAACCTGATCTGATTTTTTTAGATATTCAAATGCCTAAGCTTAATGGTTTTGAAGTGTTAGAACTTTTGGATGACCATCCCGTTATTATTTTTACTACCGCGTACGATAATTTTGCAATCAAAGCATTTGAAGTAAATGCTGCAGATTACTTATTAAAACCATTTAGTGAAGAAAGATTTAATGAGGCATTGCAAAAAGCATTTGTTCATTTAGCAGATAAAGAAAAACAAAAAGAAATAATAAAAAATCTTATTGAACACAATTACAAAGAAACTGATTATTTGGAAAGAGTAGTTATTAAAAAAGGTAAAAAAGTATCTATAATTCCTTCCGAGCAAATAAAGTGGTTAGAGGCACAGGATGATTACGTTATGATACACACGGAAAAAGAAAAATACTTAAAAAACAAAACAATGAAATATTTTGAACAGCACTTAGACCCGAATTTTTTTATAAGAATTCACCGCTCCCATTTAATAAGTGTAGATTACATACAACACCTCGAGCAAACCGAAAAGGATAATTACAATGTTATCCTTAAAAACGAACAACAACTTCCAGTAAGCAAAACAGGTTTAGCCAAATTAAAAAATATACTTTAATAAAAAAATAAAATACGGATTCAAACAGATTCAATCTGCGATCATCCGCCTTATCCATGAAATCGGAGCCTGCCTGCCGGTAGGTAGGTTCTATAAAAAAACTATTTAATTTCCTTAAACTTATTAAAAATACCAAACCCTGATTTTGCTACAACATCCTGAAAATGTTTAACTTTTGTTTTATAAAAGTCGTTATATTCGGCAAACAATTTTTTTGATATTTTTTTTACCTGCTCAAATTTAACAACAGCGTTTTGTCCGGAAAGCCCGGTTATGTGATAATTAATATATCTTAAATCACCGAGTTCACTCATCAATATTCCCGAATTATCCCAATAACCTGTTCTATCTTTATCCGCTACTAACTTATTCCTAAGCTTTGTAATCTCTTTTTTTAATTTTTTTGCTTCTTCTTTAAGTTCTTTAGTTTTTGTACTATCCATATCTTTTAATATGGAATTAAAAGTCTTAATTGATTTCAATGTTTTTCCGATTTGTTTATAAGCATCGGCAACTTTTTCGGTCAGTGTGCCCATTTTTACATTAAAGTCATAATTCTTTTTGGCAATAGTTTCGTCATATTTAAAACGTGGATCGGGTTTGACTTCAAATTTTGAGGATAACTTTTGCTCACCTGCTGTTATTTGAACAATATATGTTCCAGGCAATACGCTTAGTCCGCCTTTATCTTCCCCAGGTTTGTCTTTTCTGTTAGGAGATTTAAATGCTTTTTCTTTTAAATCCCAAGTGATCCTGTTTATTCCGTCTTTCATTGTTCCTTTATAAGTACGAATTACAGTTGAATCATTCCTCATAATTTTAACAACGGCTTTCTTTTCTTTTTTCGTATCTACTAACTTTTTTAGACTGTCGGGTAAATTTAAATAGAAAGTAAAAAAAACACCCTGTTTTCTATTTTTACCTTTGAAAGCCGTTGAACCGGCACCGTACATGGATGGTTCTCCGGTTCCGTAAAATCTGTATAAATATGCATCATTAATTTGGAAGAGATAAGATTTGTTCTTCAATATATTTTTGCTTAATTCTCTGAGAGGAGAAATATCATCAATAATATAAACACCTCTTCCATAAGTACCGATGACTACATCACTTTCACGTTCTTGTATTTTTAAACCCAATACAGGAACTGTGGGGAAACCATTTGTCCACTTCGTCCAGTTTTCTCCGCCGTCAATTGTAAAATACAAACCGAATTCTGTTCCCAGAAATAAAAGATTTTTATCCACAGGATCTTCAACAATTGTTCTCACAAATCCATCAATGTTTTTCTTAGCTATGTTTTCCCAAGTTTGTCCGTAATCGTGAGTGACAAATACATATTTTTCCCAATTGTTCCTGCGGTAGTCATTTGCTACAGCATAAGCGGTTGCAGCATCGTGTTTAGAAGCTCTTACTCTCGGTATCCAGGTAAATTTTGGCATCATTTCTTCTTCAATTAAAAAATTGGAAACATTACTCCAAGTCTTTCCGCCGTCCTTAGTAACCTGTATATTTCCGTCATCGGTTCCCACCCAGATAACACCTTGTTTTATCCGGCTCGGTGAAATTGAAATTATCGTGGTGTAATTTTCGGCTCCGGTTACATCTCTTGTTAATCCCCCACTTTCAGCTTGCTTTTGTTTTGTGGAGTCGTTGGTAGTTAAATCAGGACTAATAATTTTCCAAGTCAATCCTTTATCCGTGCTTTTATGTACAAACTGACTTCCGTAGTAAATTGTAGAAGAATTAAAAGGATCGATTGCCAATGCTGCATTCCAATTGTACCTGTGTTTTACATCCGAAACAGTCGGTTTTATTGTTCTGCGATCTTTTGTATCAAGATTATAATAACTTAACCAACCTTCCTGCGACATAGAATAACCTGCATTAAAATTATCAGGATCGGGTCTGGTATCAAAACCGTCTCCGCCTCCTAATTTCTGCCAATGAAAATTATAAATACTTCCCCCGGAAAACGATGTACTTGGACCTCTCCAAGAACCGTTGTCCTGAAGTCCGCCGTAAACATTGTACGGAATTGCGTTATCCACT
>JADFGB010000208.1 GCA_022567875.1 Bacteroidota bacterium
TATATTCATCACGGTGCTCATCTGATTTCAAAACAAAAAGGAGCACAAAGACAATATGACAAACTTCTTGATGAATTCGATGGCACGCAAAAAAGTAATATGGATTGTATAAGATACTTAGAAAGTATTGGCTTTAGTCAAGGGCAATCCAAGAATGCTGTTTATAAATATCGTAGCAAGAGAGGATTGATATAAAAGGTTATCAAATCCTCTCTTGGCTGACATTTGCTGATAACTTGAAAAAAGATGATATTATTGTTCTTTACATAATGAATGAACACCCTTTTGGGAAATATTTGCAATGAACGATGAAATTAGAAAAAAAGTGCAGTCTCTTGCACATCTTACAGGGGAAGATATAGGAACATCTGAGGAAAGTGTAAAAATCAATTTTATAGTCCCTTTATTAGAATATTTAGGACATAGTCGTATGGATTTTGAGCATAAATATAAAGATATTTTTATAAAAAAAGGAGTGAGGATAAAACCCGGTGTAGTATTGGATGCATCAAAAGGACCAATCTGTATTGACAAAAATGTTTTTATTCATCCCAATGCAGTAATTGAAGGACCTGTTTATGTTGGTGAATCTTCAATAATAAAAAGTGCTGCAATACTTTATGATAATGTAAGTATAGGTAAATATTGTAAAGTAGGAGGGGAAGTTGAAGATACAATTATGCTTCCTTATTCCAATAAACAGCACGCAGGTTTTATGGGTCACTCTTATTTAGGAAGCTGGGTAAATCTTGGTGCAAATACAAACTGTAGTGATTTAAAAAATAATTATGGAAATATTAAAGTAAAAATAAACGGAAAACTAATAAACACAGACACAAAATTTTTAGGTGCTATTATTGGCGATCATACAAAAACTGCTATAAACACTATGTTAAATACTGCTACAGTTATAGGATTTTCATGCAATATTTACGGGGCAGGATTTCCGGAAAAATATATTCCTTCATACACCTGGGGGGGAAATGAATTTTCAAAAACATACATATTAAGTAAAGCCGAAGAAACAGCATCTATTGTTTACGGAAGGCGTAACAAAATATTTAATTCAATCGATAAAAAATTATTTGAAAAAATATTTAATCTAACTAAAAAAGAAAGAAAAAAAATAGACTAAAAATGAGTGAAACTAAAACACATACTATAAAAAATCTTTATACAGGAGTTAGGGGAAGAGCAGTCAAAATATTAAACAGAGTTGAAAGAACAGATGCCTATCTTGATAAACTATTAGACATTGAATTAAAAGACCCTGAATTAATTAGTGTGGATAAAGCGCTTCTCTTTCAAATTGTTCACGGTGTTGTAAGATGGATGGGGAGATTAGACTGGATACTGAACGGATTTTATAAAGGGCAATTTTCAAAAGCAATACCAAATTTAAAAAATGGTCTCAGGGTGGCTTTATATCAAATATTATTTTTGGATAGAGTACCCGATTATGCAGCTGTAAATGAAGCAGTAGAATTTGTAAAAAAACTTCAGGGACAAAAACCTGCGGATTTAACAAACGCTGTACTCAGGAATATTATAAAAAATAAAAATGGGATCAGGTACCCTAATCCCGAGGAAGATTTACCGGGTTATTTAACAGCATACTATTCACATCCCTCGTGGATGGTTAAACGATATTTAAAAAGATTCGGGAGAGAAGAAGTAGAAAAATTATTAGCTATTAATAATGAAAAACCATTTCTTACTTTAAAAGTAAATGCATTAAAAGTCAGTCAGGATGAATTTAAAGAATTATTAAAATCAGTAAACCTGGATTTTTCTCAAGGGAAATATTTACCCGAATTCTTTAAATTAAAAAACTTATCTAATATTACATCTTGGGAATATTTTAAGAAAGGATACTTTAATATTCAGGATGAAAGTGCCGGTTTAGCTTGCAGACTTTTAGATGTTGAACCTGGAATGAGAGTTTTAGATATGTGTGCTGCGCCAGGAGGAAAAACAGCTTATCTTGCAGGATTAATGCACAATAAGGGTGAAATTGTTGCAATTGATAGATTTGAAAGCAGACTTAAAATTTTGAAAAAAAACATTGATAGACTAGGGATCACTTGTGTGAACACGGTTGAAACTGATGCTATAGAATATGAAGATGGAAAATTTGAAAGAGTATTAGCAGATGTTCCCTGTTCTGGTTCAGGTACATTACGTAAAAAACCTGATATTAAGTGGAAACACGATTTACTCAATTTAAGAAGGTTGAATGAAATACAGTATAAATTATTGGATAAAGCTTCTACTTTAGTTAGAGACGGAGGAATAGTTGTTTACAGCACCTGCTCAATAGAACCCGAAGAAAATTTTGATATTGTTAATAAATTTTTGCAAAATCATCCTGAATTTAAATTAAAAAATATAACAAACAGATTTCCCCCTGAATTAATAGATAAACATGGCTGTATTCAAACTTTATCTCATATTCATAAAACCGATGGAGCTTTTGCTGCTAAAATTATAAAAAGTAATTAAAAAAAAGATTTTTTATGCTAAATAAATTTGCACACGAATTAAAAAAAGCTAGAGAAAAAGCAGATATAACACTACAAAATTTATCCGCCAGGTCTAGGCTTGATATTAAGTTTTTACAATCAATGGAAAAAGGTGACTTTTTATTTCTCCCTGAACTATACGTAAAAGCTTTTATTAAAGATTACGCTAAGTTTGTAGGAATCGATGAAAATGAAACCATAAAAAAATATGAGGCTGCTAAAAAAGGTATTGACTATAATAAAAATAAAGATGAAACAGAATCTGAAATAGTACAAACCGAGAAAAAAGAAAAACCTGATGTTAAAGAAAAATTATTTGGAGGGCAACAAAATAATACCATTCAAAACAATCAATTTTCTGCTGGTTTTAATTTTTTTTCTGATAAACAGAACGTTAAAATATTAGCAATAGTTGGCGGAGTTATTTTACTTGTTATAATTGCTTTACTTATTTTCAATTCAAATAACAAACCCGAAATAATTGTAAAAGAAAAACCATATGAAGAAGTAAGAAAAGAAAACCAACAAAGATTTGTTGAAGATAAAAAGAAATCTAATACAACTTTCAAAAAAGAAGATGCATTAATATTACTTATCTCTGCGACGGATACTTCGTGGATTAAAGTACAGTCTGATACAAATGAACCCAAAGAATTTACATTGTTTCCAGGTTCAAAGATAAATATTAACTCGTTCGAAAAATTTGTTATGATAATAGGCAACTCCGGCGGTGTTTCATTAAATCTTGATGGAAATGAATTGAATATCTCTGGTAAAAATAAACTTGTTAAATATCTTTTAATAACAAAAAAAGGTATAAATATTTTAAAAACAGAACCCACCTTCACAAATAACTAAATGTCAGATAAAATTTTAAAAAGAATTAAAGAACTTCGGAAAATAATTAAAAAACACGAGTACAATTATTATGTTCTTACCCAACCGTCAATTAGCGATCAAGAATATGATATATTTATGAAAGAGCTTGAGAAGCATGAAGAAAAACACACACAACTAATAACACCCGATTCACCAACTCAGAGAGTCGGCAAGGATCTGACCAAAGAGTTTAAACCTGTTGAACATTCTGTTCCT
>JADFGB010000209.1 GCA_022567875.1 Bacteroidota bacterium
GGTCTGTTGGGCGGCTCAATTACTGTTAATATTGAGCAGGACGGAGGCGGAGTTTTTGTTGCATTGCCTGATAAAAGAAGATTAGACCCACAGGTCTTCGGTACAGCAAAAATGCCTATGAAGTTTGCCGGTACTCCGGGAATTACAGGTGTTCCATTAATGGCAAGAGATACCGAAGGTGATATGTACACCGTAATGAATGTGATGACACCTTTTGGTGATAAGAAAATGGTGATGATGAATGGTAATCTTCAGATTGATGCGCTTGATGCCACAGCAACTGATGCTGCTATGACAAAAGATAAAGTTATTTGCAAAACAGTAATTGTTGATGATGATGAAAAATCAAGGATATTACTTATAAAACTTTTAAGAAAGCATTCTCAAGTAAAAATAGTAGGGGAAGCAGACAGTGTGTCTTCTGCTTTAAAAGTAATTAAAGCCACCGAACCCAACAGTATTTTTCTCGATGTTAAATTAGAAAATGAAACAGGATTTAAGCTGTTAAATAAATTACCCTCTAACCTTAAAATTATATTTGTTACTGCAAATTCAGATTTTGCAATGCAGGCATTTGAAGTAAATGCTTTGGACTTTGTTAAAAAGCCTATAAAAAAAGATAGGCTGGGACGTGCAGTAAATAGATTGATAGATGATTTAGCATTAAGTAGTGAAGAAGTATTAAAGTCATTTGATGAAAAAAATAAATCATACGAAGAAGAAAATGTAAATTTAAAAGACGATATTAATAAAAAAGCATCTACTAAAAAGAATATAAATTCGAACAAATTAGATTACGACGATAGGCTGTTCCTAACAAAAAACGGTTCATCAAAATTTATAAAAGTTAATTCAATACATAGCATAACGGCTAACAAAGACTACTCATATATTCACTCTTTAGATGAAAAGAAAATTATTATGCTAAGAACTATGAAAGAGTGGGAAAAACGCCTGCCTGAAAAATTCTTTGCAAGAATACACAGATCAACAATTGTTAATTTAGAATATATTGAAAAAGTTGAAAAATGGTTTAATTATTCTTTCCACGTTTATATTCAAGGTGTTGATAATCCCTATCAAATGAGCAGAAGATATGCCTCAAAATTAAAAGAGAAATTTAAATAAAAAACTCCATCCTTTATTTTATATTTTAGACTTGATTTGTCTTTGAAATCATCCTATCTATTGTTTATTTTATAACAATTAGCCAATAGATTTTTTTTAAATGCTTACACTAAATTTTCATAAATATTTTGAATCTATTTCATTTTTTATAAAACAAAATTTCTTCATTATTTTTTTAGTCATTTTTATTGTTACAATTGATTTTTTTTCAGGTTGTGAAATAAATGATACTGTAAACACTTTTCAACGTAGGATTTTAGCAGGAGAATCTAAAAGTTTCGGATTGGGAGTTATGACATCAATCATTGAAATAGATGAAAACGATATACCCACAGCAGTCGGTGTTGTTTTCACATCCACAGTTTTAGAGGGATTAGACACAACAAATTTATCTATAACACTTAGGATGCCCCAAACAATTGCTTCAACTCAGTTTGATCACATAGTTGTTGAATGGAACCCGAAAGGACATTCGCCAAAAGAAATTTACGACATCCCTCATTTTGATTTTCGTTTTTATCTTATTAATGAAGCAGAACAAAATAATATTTCAGGAATCGGAGCCGACTCAATTAAAATGTACAAACAACCCGATTCACAATTTGTACCAAAGGATCATAAAATGATCCCGAATAGCGGCACGCCTAAAATAGGTGTACGCTTTTATGATACTACCTCCACGGAATTAAAAGTACCTTTTGATAAAACCCTGGTTTATGATTTTTATGACGGTAAAATGGTTTCTATTGAACCCATGATTACAAAAAGTTTTCTTGAAACAAAAACAATATTTGTCGGTGATATAAAACAACCTGAAAAATTTCAGTTGCCCGGTTTTTATCCATTAAATTATAATATTAAATTTACAGGAAGCCAGAGTAAATACACTGTTACTTTATTTAATTTAAAAAGACATTAAATGAAAACCACAAAATTTAAATATTTTATAATCATTTTATTTGGATTAATTTTAGTCTCCTGTACATCTAATTCACAGGAGGTTAATAACAAAAATAATGTTGGTATTACTCTTCCTCCTGGTTTTCATATTTCTATTTATGCAGACAATGTACCGGGTGCACGTTCAATGACATTGAGTCCGAACGGGGTATTATTTGTAGGGACAAGGGGTGAAGGTAAAGTTTATGCAATAGTAGATACGAACAAGGACTTCAAAGCTGATAAAATTTATACACTTGCCGAAAACTTAAGCATGCCCAACGGCGTAGCATTTAAAAACGGCGCTTTGTTTGTTGCCGAAGTAAATAGAATACTAAGATTTGACGATATTGAAAATAAATTAACAAATCCTCCTACGCCTGTTGTTGTGTATGATAAATACCCGGGAGATTTTCATCATGGTTGGAAATTTATTCGTTTTGGACCGGACGGAAAACTTTACGTTCCGGTTGGAGCACCGTGTAATATTTGCTTGAGTGAAAATAAAATTTATGGGACAATTACAAGAATGGATATTGACGGAAGCAACTTTGAAATTTTTGCAAGAGGTATCCGTAATTCTGTAGGGTTTGATTGGAATCCGCTTACAAACATTCTTTGGTTCACGGATAACGGCAGAGATATGCTCGGCGATAATATTCCGCCGGATGAATTAAACCGTGCACCTGTAAAGGGACTTCATTTTGGATACCCATTTTTTCACGGTAATGATATATCCGACCCTGAATTTGGAAACAGAAAAGACCCCTCCAATTTTGTACCGCCTGCACAGGAACTTGGACCTCACGTTGCTTCTTTAGGAATGAGATTTTACACGGGTAATATGTTTCCGGCTGAATATAAAAACCAAATATTTATTGCAGAACACGGAAGCTGGAACAGAAGTGAAAAAATAGGGTACAGAATTACAATTGTTAAACTTCAGAATAATAAGGCTGTAAGTTACCAGCCTTTTGCTGCCGGCTGGCTTAAAGGTAACACAGTAAGTGGCAGACCTGTTGATCTGCAGATTATGCCTGATGGTTCAATGTTGGTTTCCGATGATTATTCCGGAGTGATTTACAGGATAACTTACAAAGGAAAATGACAAATTTTAATTATTTCTTCCCTTCTTTACATCTCTTTGCAAAATCATCGGCAAAGTTTTTAATCATTTTTGAAATGTCGTTGTTTGAAGTGGAGCGTAAATACGTGTCGGCCATTTTTTTAAAAATCTGATAAAAATGGATATTCATATCATCAACTACCATTTCATTTGTCCAAAGGTCAATTCCCATTGTAACTTTTTCTTCTTTGTCCCACACTGAAATCTGCATAGACTTACATTCTTTCTCGCCATTAAAATTGGCATCGCTTGCATTCCATTTAATTTTTTTCGGCAGGTTTTTATCGTCCAACTCAACTGTAAATTTTATTTCTGAAATCTTTTCTGTCATAACTAGTCTTATATTTATAATTTAAAATTTATAATTTTTTAATATTCTTTGTACTCGGCGT
>JADFGB010000210.1 GCA_022567875.1 Bacteroidota bacterium
AGTTAAAGATTCTCCTATGTTAACTCCTATATTGACAGATATTGAACCAGTTAATTCGTAGCTGCCCGCACGTACACGTATTGTAGATCCAGATGGTACGTTATCCACTGCAAATTGAATTGTTGCCCACGGATCTCCCTGTCCTCCAGTATCCCCGTTATTTCCGCCAATTGCGACATAAAAAGTTTGTTGTGAGAAACTTGTGCTTGTAAATGCCCCAAAAAGAAATAGCCAAGAGACTATTAAAAAAGATTTGTAAAATCGGCTCATTGTTATGCCCTCATATATATTGTTAATAAAAATAGTTGAATATTTATTAAGCGTAAATAATCCCTCTTCAGGAAAATTTATTTACTGCTTTTAGAAAATTTATTTTTTATGACTCACTTTTACCGTTAAACATTTATAAACGATTAGGTAACCAAAATTGGTTTTTTACCTAATCTAAAAAATAGTATCAACAAAATAGTAAATAGAAAGTAATTACAAACAGTATTTCTCTAAGAGGTCAATATATTCGACAAGAGGTTAAACTTTTCTATTAAAGACACTATTTCTTAGACTAGCATATCTTAAAAGTTCAATATTTTGAACATATTTTATATTTCCTTCTAAGCTAAACGCTAACTTAACATTTTTTTTTAGTATATCAAGTGGAATGAAAATTAAGTACCAAATAACAAATCGCAATAAACAAAATTTTAGAAATTGATATTTTGGATTTGAACAAAAAAAATTCTCCGATGTTTTCATAAACAGCAATCTATGATTCTATAAATTTATTTTGAAAATAATATGTAACATCGGAGGATTTTTTAATAATTTGTACGGCTGTCACAGAATCGTCCCCCATAAAAAATTCTGGGCAAGCCCTCCTGCGGCGGGCAAGCAGTGACAGCCAAAGAAAAAAGCCGTGAACGTATGCCAATTAATTACAAAAGCACCACGATTTATCGTGGTGTAAATGGAAACACCACTAAACAAATCTATCTGCTTTAGCAGATTCAATCATTTAATATACCATATTTTTTTTGCCAATCGTCATATTCCTCTGTAAATGTTTTAATTTTATGATGTTCGTCCTGGTTTGCAATATAATTTATTACCGTTTCTAATTGTGAAGCACTAACTGAAAATGCTCCATATCCTCTTTGCCATTTGAATTTAAAAGATGTCAATTTATTCTCGTTAACCCAAAAAGATGATTCACCCTTAAATATCCTAGCTACTTTATCCATAGGTCTTGTTGAGGGTAGTTCAAATAACATATGTACGTGTTCCGGGCGAACGTGTAATTTTTCAATATGGATTTTTTCTTCATTTGATTTACTTATAAAATGACTGAATAATTTTTTACCGAATTCTTTTGTAATTATTTTTTCGTGATTATGTGTACCCCAAATGAAATGTACCCATATTTTTACGTGTGAGTGTATTGCCATAATTAGTTCATTAAAAATGATGATTTATTTATTTTGATAATACAAAATTAACACTTTATTGTAAACTGCTGTCCGAAGGACTTCTTCGGAGAAGCAGTTATGTGTGTGGGTGGGGCATTTATTAACCACCTAAAGCTTGGTGCTGATTTAATAAACGGTTATCCGTAGGATTCCTTTGGAAAAACCGTTAAGGGGTAGGGTTGGTTCGTTCTCTGCCACACCCGAATAATCCGCCGTGGCGGACGGGTGTTAGTATAATATAGAAGTAGAATCCTTACACAACAAGATTTTTAACACCCGACTTTCAGTCGGGTGCTATAAGACACCCCGAAGATGTGTAGCTCCACCCGAATTCATTCGGGTGTTAGTTTGCTATTAATTACGAAAATTATAATATTCAACTTTTAATTTTAAAGAAAGTCCACAATAATCAAATATCGGAGTCAGAATAATGCCTGATAATACTGGAAGAGAACAATGGGGAAGCAAAATAGGTCTCATACTTGCCGTAGCGGGAAATGCCATAGGGTTGGGAAACTTTCTAAGATTTCCCGTACAAGCAGCACAAAACGGCGGCGGTGCTTTTATGATACCTTACTTTATTTTCTTTTTAATACTCGGTATTCCTCTAATGTGGATTGAATGGGGTATTGGAAGACACGGTGGTAAGTTTAACCACGGAAGTGCACCGGGAATGTTTGATGTTTTATGGAAGAGTAAACTTGCAAAATATTTTGGTACACTCGGTCTTTTTATGTCTATGGTTATACTTATCTATTATACCTATATAGTATCATGGACTTTGGGTTTCAGTATCTTTTCAATTACCGGTCTTTATTTTGATGAGACTACTGCTGGTGCAATGAGAAATTTCCTTTACAGCTATCAGGGAAGAGAAGTCGGACAGCATTTTACAAGTATTTTACCAGCCTATGCATTAATGCTTGTTACATTCGGGCTTAACTTTTGGGTTTTGTATAAAGGAATTACAAAAGGAATTGAAAGATTAGCTAAAATTGCCTTGCCTATGCTTTTAATTTTTGCAGTAATCCTTGCTGTAAGAATTATGTTTATAGGCACTCCCGATCCATCCATACCCGAAAATTCTGTCTGGAACGGTTTTGGTTTTATTTGGAACCCTAATATTAGTCTGCTATCTAATCCAACAATTTGGCTGGCAGCAGCGGGTCAAATATTTTTCACTTTGTCCGTAGGTATGGGTACAATACATGCTTATGCAAGTTACGTAAAACCAAAAGATGACATTGCCCTGGCAGGACTTACAACAGCAGCAACAAACGGATTTGCCGAAGTTGTTTTGGGTGCCGCAATTGCAATTCCCGTAGCAGTTGCTTTTTTTGGATTGAACGCTACACAAGAATTTGCCCAGGGCGGAGCTTTTGATCTTGGCTTTGTTTCTATGCCATTAATATTTCAACGCATTCCGTTAGGGCAATTATTCGGATTTATTTGGTTCTTACTACTTTTCTTTGCAGGCATAACTTCTTCGGTGGCTATGGGCCAGCCTGTAATTGCATTTATGGAAGAGGAATTCGGCTTCAGCAGAAAAAAAGCAGTGGGTGTTGTTGCTATTATTGTTTTAATTGCAGTGCAGTTTGTAGTCTTTTATCAGAAATACGGTTTCTTAAATGAAATGGATTATTGGGCAGGCACTTTCGGACTTGTTGTATTTGCTTTAATTGAAACTGTGTTATTTATGTGGGTATTCGGTGCAGATAAAGCATGGAAAGAAATGAATGAGGGCGGAGATATTCAAATACCAATGGTATTTTATTATTTAATGAAATTTGTTACACCTGTAGTTCTTTTTGTACTTATGGTTTGGTGGTTCATTGAAAGTGCTATACCTAAACTAATGCTTGAAGGTGTATCTGAGGTTAACAAACCGTATTACTGGGGATCAAGAACATTAATGATAGTAATATTTATTGGTTTGATTTTATTGGTCAGAAAAGCTTGGAAGCGTAAAATAAAAGAAGATGGTTTGGATTAAATTATTGATTTCACTAAAAGGGCTAAAAACCGTTAAAATGGTTATCTTACGTATTGGTATTGAGTAACCCCCGACTTAAGTCGGGGGTTAGCACAATTTAGTAATTTACGTGAGAATCATCTTGATCAAA
>JADFGB010000211.1 GCA_022567875.1 Bacteroidota bacterium
GGGTGAACCTGACGGTTCCTTTGGTGATACAGATTATATAGAATTCTTCGGAAGAAGAAATTGGGGTGATAAATACAGAGAAACTTCAAATGAAAATGAAAAATATAAAAATTATCTCAATTTATATTCCGATACAACAATTTACTGGCTTACTTGGGACCCTTTACTAATTCCAAATAGAATTGATAATCTTCCACAATTTTCAATTTTGCCCCAAGATACAATAAAATATTACAATGAAATTGTACACTACGAACAGGACAACTGGCTGGATTATTCCATACCTAATATTGTTGACAGGCAAGACCCTGAATGGAGACAAAATGAAACCTGGGTTTGGGGACAGCAGGGCCTAGGAACTGTTAACAGAACTTTTACAGTAAGCGATGTTTATCCCAATTCAACTGCAGAAGCATTTTATAAAATTCAAAGTTTTGCCAGCGAAGGATTTGTTGGAGCACACAAAATAGGACTAAGTATAAATAATGATCCAATTGTTTATGATGCATTGGCATTTAACAAATATCAACAAAGGGTTGTAAAAGCAACTTTTAATTCAAATTTGTTAAATGAAGGAAATAATATTTTAAAAACTATATCTTTCCCAACCAACACTACAATTAATTCTATAGAGTATGACTGGTACGAAGTTGAATATTCGAGATATTTAATAGCAATTAATGATTCACTTAAATTTAAATTTGATGATCAAGTTAACACCGGTTTTAAATTTATTAAGATTACAAATATTGGTTCCGGCAACATTATATTATACAAATATAACAGTGAACTAAAACGAATAACAAATTACACCATTAATCAGAATACACTAATATTTGCAGATACTGTAAAACAAGGCGATGCTTATTATTTAATAATCGAAAATAAAATTCAAAAACCTAAATTCTATTACACCAAACAGTTTAATAACTTAGTTGGAAGTAACATTCAGGCGGATTATATACTAATAACCCATCCCAAGTTTATTCAGAAATCGAATGAATATTTATCTTTTATACAGACACAATATAATGTCATAACAAAATTGATAAATGTTACAGATATTTACGATCAATTCAATTATGGATTTTTCTCACCCGAACCTATAAGAGAATTTCTACATTCGGCATTTCTCAATTGGGGTTTCCCAAAGCCTAAATATGTTTTTCTTTTAGGGGACGATACCTATGACTACTATGGTAACAAAACAAAATATTTTTCAGCTCCTGAACAACTGAACTACGTTCCATCTTTCGGTCACCCTGTATCAGATTCTTGGTTTACTATTTGGGACTCTACAGGTGCACTCATTCCGCAAATGTACATTAGTAGATTACCTGCAAATTCAGTAGCAGAATTTGAAAGGTATTTTGTTGTTCACCAGGATTATGTTAACAAACCTTTTAATGAATTCAACAAAAAATATCTCCTTTTCTCAAGCGGGCAAAATAACAACCCGTTTGAATTGGCTACTTTAAAATCTGCAAATGATTTTGTAAATACTGAAATTGTCTCTCCTGCACCGGTGGGTGGAATTGTACGACACCTATTTAAAATGACAAATCCAATTCGTAACTTCGGTCCTTTTACAAATGAACAAGTTGAAAAATATATCGGGGAAGGCGGAGTATTTATTTCTTACATTGGACACAGCGGTGTACAGATTTGGGATAACGGCATCAGCAGTCCCTTACAGTTAAAAAATATAAACGGCAATCATTCACTCATAAGTGACTGGGGATGCTCTACCGGCAAGTTTGCAGAACCTGACATAAAAGCTTTCTCTGAATTATTTATTGTTGGGCCAGACGGAGGAGCAATATATTATAACGGAAATTCTTCTTTGGGTTTTACGTCAACTGCAATAACTTTTCCAAGAATATTTTATTCTAAAATACTAAATGATGGTTTTACAAATGTTTCCGAGGCACACGCTTTATCTAAAATTGAACTAATACAGCAATTTGGAGCTAATGGTGTAAATAGATTATTTGTGCTTACCAATACTCTTTTCGGTGATCCAATTGTATCTTTAAAAATACCCACTAAACCAAATTTAAAAATTTCTGAAAATGATGTTATAATTAATGTCTCTATCATTGATGATGCAATAACAAATCTTCCTGTTACAATAAATTATTCAAATCTCGGTAGAGTTGAAGCGAAAAGTTTCAACATAAAAATAATTGATGAATTTGCAGATTCAACTGTTTACGACCAATCATTTACTAAAGATATTCCTCTACAATCGGATAGTTTGCAAATCATTTTGCCGGTAAAAAATCTAGCTGGGGTCCATCGTTTAACTGTTGTGTTGGATAAAGATAATGAAATTGAAGAATTAAACGAGAATGACAACTCAGTTTCTTATAATATTAATGTAGTAAGTGCTTCTATCCGCACAATATTGTCTTCGGCTGATTATAATCAAATTGATGGAATGCTGCGGTTTTTAAATCCCACAAATGAACCTGCTGCTAATAGTTTTGAAGTGGAAGCAGCTGATAATATGGCTTTTAATAATTCTCAAACTTTTACTGTTCAGTTCGATACTTTTTTCACGGAAGTAAATATTAAGCAATCTTTTAATAACAAAAGAATATGGGTTCGTTCAAGAGTGCAAGGCAACAATAATTTTGGTAATGTTAGGTCTTTTGTAGTGGGTGATAAAAATAATATTTTATTCGAGGATAGTTTAAGCTATAAAAATTCTATATTGAAAAATATAAAGTTTGAAAATAATGCTCTTCAACTCGACTCATCAATTGCTAATTTTAAAATCATATCGGGCGGACTTAACGACGGCAATGCTATTGTAATTCAAAAAGATAATCAGGATCACGTTACATCCAGCACAGAAAGAGGACATTTTGTTGTTTTATTTAAAAATAAT
The DNA here is from genome assembly GCA_022567875.1 of Bacteroidota bacterium. GTDB lineage: Bacteria > Bacteroidota > Ignavibacteria > Ignavibacteriales > Ignavibacteriaceae. Next base: position 2,894 of record JADFGB010000211.1, read on the forward strand.
GATTTAAGTTTTGTAAAAGATTTTCGTTTCGATATTTTTGGCGACGCAAATAAGGTAAATGATTATATTAATTTATTAGATACACTAGATAATTCCTACCTTGTACTTATCGGTATTAAAGATGAAGGCAGTGCAAATCTTACTTCTGCGTTGCGAAATAAAATAAAAGAATTCGGAAGTATTTTTATTGACAGTATCGGATTCAGAAATTCTTGGGCGTTTATGGGCAGAAGAGGAGCAGTCCCTGGTTCTGTTCCTGAAATGTTTAAAAGAACTTTTGAAGGAAGAGCAACAATCGATACAACAATAAATTTTAGGAATAATTTAGGTTATTTTGAAACTGCTGAACTTGGTCCTGCTTCTGTTTGGAATACTTTGGAAACATCCGATAACCTCCCTCCGGGAACAAGCATTTCATATCTACCAGTTGGTATAAAAAATACGGGTGAACTTGATACCTTATCCACACTACAAGTTATAAACGGTTCAGCTGATTTAAGCGGCATTGACTCGAAAATTTATCCGCAGATTAAAATGATTGTAAATTTTATTTCATCAGAAGGAATAGCTTCTCCTGAGTTATATAAATTAGAAATAAATTACGGCAAGCTCCCCGAACTCGGAATTAATTACCAAACAATTTTATTTAATGTTGACAGCGTTAGTCCGGGTGAAAATATAAATTTTAATTT
>JADFGB010000212.1 GCA_022567875.1 Bacteroidota bacterium
TTTTTTCTGTAAATCCTTCTCATTCACTATCTGTGATAGCTGTAGCAGTTATAGCTTACGATAATAATGTTGAAATTTATGATCCGTTATTAAATAAATGGAGGGAAACAGACTCGCTAAAAATTGACAGGGCATTTCAAACAGCAACGTTACTTAATAATGGGAAATTATTAATCTCAGGGGGTGAAACAGATGAAGGCATTGAATTAAAAGACAGTGAAATATTTGATCCTACATTAGAAAAATGGACTGTTGTAGATTCACTAAATACTGCCAGGTATCGACATTCAGAAATATTATTATCAAATGGAAATGTATTGATCTCAGGGGGATTAAATTTTACCTATCCCACTGCGCCGTGGTTAAAAAGTTGTGAGGTATATAATCCGACAACAAACAATTGGGAAACAGTTACTTCAATGAATTATACTAGAGTCGCTCACTCATCTATAATATTAAACAACGGTTATATTTTATTCACCGGCGGGGAGAGTGGAAGTGAAAAGTGGGAACTGTACGATCCTATTTTATATAAGAATATTTATTCTGATAACTTTCCAGTTGTTCAGAGTTCACAAAGAATTGAAAAGTTACAAAATGGTAGTGTTATTAGTATGGGAGGTATTACTTGGAGGGACTCATCTTTACCTGTTTTATCTTCAACAGCTATGTGCGAAATATATTTTACTGTTACCGGCATAACAGTAAAACTACAAAATAGTTCAAATATGTTTGAACTTTTACAAAACTATCCAAACCCATTTAATCCGGAAACAACTATCAGCTTTTAGTTATCTGCGCTCAGCTTTGTAACATTAAAAGTTTTTGATGTACTCGGCAAAGAAGTTGCAACATTAGTAAATGAAGAAAAACCTACAGGCAAATATGTAGTTAAATTCAATGCTGGTAAACTAGCAAGCGGCATTTATATTTATCAACTTAAAACAAATGGCAAAATCATTTCAAAGAAAATGATTTTGATGAAATAAAGATAAATGACCATTTAAAAGATTGCCACGGTCGTTCCAAGGTAGTATAAAAACCAAACACAACCTCTTATTGTTTAGAATAGAATTATTTCTTCCTCTCGTTGTAACAACCAAAAAAAATATCAATTTTATATTTGCTTAACACACAGTTTTAAATATCGAGTTAATTTTTTCATTGGTTCACAATTTAAAAATCGTTATTTTTACATTCTTTAAAAGGATTATTTTATGTTAAAAAGTATGACGGGCTTCGGAAAATCTTTTGCCGAAAACGAAAGGATTTCAGTAGATATTGAACTTAAAAGTGTGAACAGCCGTTTTTTAGATACTTTTTTTCGTTTGCCTAATTTTTTAAGTTTAAAAGAGTTTGAACTAAAGGACGTAATTAAAAATAAGGTTAAAAGAGGAAAAATTAATATTACTCTTCAGGTAAATTTTAAAGATCCAAAGGATTCTCCTTGGGGAATAAATACTGAGAAGTTAAATGATTTTCTCCTTACCGTAAAAGATATAAAAAAACAAAGTAACATTAATGAAGAATTGAGATTAAATCATCTTCTTTCAAACAAAGATTTATTTTCGGGCAATAAAATTGAAATAAGCGAAGAAGATTTTGAATTTATAAAAGAAGCATTAAATAAAGCCATTGAAGAACTAGACATAATGAAAACTAATGAGGGCTCCGAACTTGCAAAAGATCTTATAGAAAGAACTAAAGAAATTGAAACAAAAGTTGATGAAATTAATACGAATGCAAGAGACAGTGTAAAAGAAAATCATTCGTTATTAAAAGAAAGAATAAAAAAATTAATTGATGACGCAAATATAAATGAAGAAAGATTGGAAACTGAATTGGCAATATTGGCTGATAAAGCAGATATCACTGAAGAATGTGTAAGATTAAAAAGTCATTTAAAATTTTTTAATGATAGCTTAAACACAGAAGAATCAAACGGAAGAAGATTAAATTTTTTATGTCAGGAAATAAACAGGGAAGCTAATACAATAGCTTCAAAAACATTATCATCAGAAATATCGCATAAATCTATTTTTATAAAAGAAGAAATTGAAAAGATACGGGAACAAATTCAAAACATAGAGTGAATAATAAAATTGAAAAAAGGGAAACTAATAGTTATATCTGCACCAAGCGGAACCGGAAAAACAACAATCATAAGACAGATTTTAAAATCTTTCCCGGAAATAATTTTTTCCGTTTCAGCTACTACTCGGATTAGAAGAGAGGATGAAGTAGAGGGTAAACATTACTATTTTATTTCGGAAGAGGAATTCAAAAAAAAAATTGAAAATAATGAATTTGTTGAGTGGGGGAAATTTTACGATTATTACTACGGAACATATAAAAGTATTGTTGAAGATTTAATAAATCAAGGTAAATCAATTATTCTTGAAATTGATGTAAACGGAGCTTTAAATTTAAAAAAAATTTACCCTGATGCCGTTCTTATTTATATTGTACCCCCGAGCATTGAAGAATTAGCGAGGAGACTGAAAAATAGAAACACTGAAGGAAAATCAGATCTACAAAAAAGAGTAGAACGCGCTACAATGGAATTAAGTTTTAAAGATGAATTTGATTATCTTGTGGAAAATATTGATCTGGAAAAAGCACTTAAAAAAACAAAATTTTTAATAAAAAATATTATCAAAAAGGAGATATAAACGATGAGTATAGAAACAATTAACTTGAAAGATATTGAAACTCACGCATCAAACATTTATGAGGCAATTGTTGTTTGTGCAAAAAAAAGTCGCCTAATAAACGAAGAAAACAAAATTGAACATAATGCACTATTAAGCACAATACCTGAATCAATTAATGATGATGAAAACGAAGAAATGGGAAACCCTGCACAATTAAAAATTTCATTAGAATTAGAAAAACGTGAAAAACCTCATATGCAGGCTTTAAAAGAATTCTTAGATGGAAAAATTGAATATAAATATAAAGAACAATAATTCTTTAATATTTAATGTTACCAAAATTCATCATTTTTAAACTTAAAAAGTTTTGTGATGCATAATAAAATCTTTAAAAATAAAAAGATTCTCCTTGGAATTACAGGGTGTATAGCCGCTTATAAAGCGGCTTTTCTCACTAGAGAATTTGTAAAATTAGGTGCAAAAGTTAAAATTGTAATGACACCTTCAGCTGCTGAATTTATTTCACCTCTTACGCTTTCAACACTATCCGGAAATCCTGTAATTATAAACACTTTCCCTCCTTCTAAAAAAGAAAATACAGGATTAGGAACCTGGCATATTGATACTGTTCTTTGGGCTGATATTATGATTGTTGCACCGTGCACAATAAACACTGTTGCTAAAATTGCTCACGGTTTTGCAGATAACGCTTTAACTACACTGGTTACTGCTTTACGTTCACCGTTACTTATTGCACCTGCCGCTGATGTGGATATGTATCAAAACAAAATAGTTCAAAAGAACATTCAGTCACTAAAAGATTTTGGAATAAATGTTATTGAAGCTGAAGAAGGTGAACTTGCGAGTGGCCTGACAGGACAAGGCAGGTTAGCAGATATAAATAAAATAATAGAT
>JADFGB010000213.1 GCA_022567875.1 Bacteroidota bacterium
TAAAAACTGGATTTTTCTTCATTTTCTCCCACTCTTCCAGTGGTATTTGAACTTGTTTTTTTTGTTTTCGTTAACATTTATTTATACCTATATATTTTTTTATTAAAATACAAAATATTTTATGAATGTCTAAATTTTCCCAAAAATTATAATACTTAACTTGAATGTATGATTGAATGATGATTATTGATTTAAAAAAATAATAACTCATAATTCATAAATGATAAATCTTTTAGTACGCGTTCGGGTCAGCCGCTTGCTTCTATGAAGTTTTGAAGCTTAGAAAAGAAGAAGATTGGCAATTAGAAACAAAATTTATCCAGCTTGGTTCTTGGGATATATGGGAATAGGAGAGTATGGGAAAGGGATTACTACAATTGTTTTATACTCGCCATTTATCGGATTGGTTTTCCATTGTAACTAATTTGCCAACAATGTTTTCATAAGTTTCGATTAACTTTTCTGCTATATCTTTTTGTATATATTTACATTTAAATGCATATTCAAGCCAATTCTGAGTTTCCGCTGCTTCACCTTCTGCATCAACTAATTTAGCAATAAAGGATTTTGGATATCTACGTTTTCTAAAACCTTCAGCAATATTTGCACTAACAGAACGTGAACTGCGCCGTATTTGATCAGTTAAAGAATACCTTTCCTCTTTTGGAAATGATTTTGATAACTCAAATATTTCCATTGCAACACCAAAAGAAATTTGATAAACTTTAAGGTCTTTATGTGTCTTAATTCTCATTTTTCAAACCCCTAATATTCCCATTCTCACATAATTCCCATCCTTTCATTCTCTCCCATCCTCTCAGTACGCGTTCGGATCTCCTTTCAGCATTTTCCAGATTGTCATAAATATTATTTGTATATCCAACATAAAAGTCCAATTTTCTATATACCATATATCGTAATCAATCCTTTTCTGCATTTTAGACATATCTTTGGTCTCACCTCTTAATCCGTTTATTTGTGCCCAGCCTGTTATTCCTGGTTTAACCAAATGCCTTAACATATACAAATGCACCTTGTCTTTTGATTCTAAATTTAAGGGTGTGGGGTGTGGACGAGGACCGACAATGCTCATTTGTCCCTTTAATACATTCCAGAATTGAGGAAGTTCGTCAAGATTTGTCTTTCTTAATATTTTACCTATTTTTGTAATTCTTGGGTCGTTTTTTAAAGCTTGCCTAAATTTACCGTTTTCATCCACATTATTACTGCATTTTACCATTGAACGGAATTTATATGTTCTTATTTTTTTATTGTCTCTGCCCCATCTCTCTTGAATATAAAATATGGGACCTGGAGATGATATTTTTATGCACAGTGCAATTAAAGGCCAGAGCCAGGAAAATAGGAAAGTAAAAAGTAAAAGTGTAAAGGCTGTATCAAATGCTCTTTTTAAAATTCTGAAATGCAGTTCGTTAAGCTTATCTTCTCTAACCGAAATAATGGGGAAGCGGTCAAAAACCGATATACTGTATTTTGATGAAATAAACTTAAAATAATCGGGTATTATTTTAATTCTTGTTGTATGATTTTCACAAGTTCTTACTACTTCTTCCAATTTATCCGTAGCATAATTTGGAAGTGCTATTATCACATCATCAACTCTTTCATTGCTTAAAACATTATCCAGCTCATCTATTTTACCAAGGTATTTACCGTTAAGAAATGTTTTCCTTTTATCGTCTAGAAAACCTATTATTCTATAACCGAAGTGAGGATTATCAAATATAGAGTCATAAAAATTTTTCCCCACTTCCCCGGCACCGATTATAATTAAGCTTCTGATATTTCTACCCTTAGATCTTAAATAATTTAGGACACGGCGTAATATTAATTTTTCTGTGCTAATTAAGATTAAAGATGTAGTTGAAAATAGTATAACAAAGTAACGTGATAATCTTTCTTCTTTTAAAAGGAATAATATTATTATTGTACATATAATTTGTATAAAAATGTTTCTAATTAAAGCTATAAGCTCGTGGCTGAAATTTCTCGAACGGAAATCATCGTACAAATTTGTGGATTTTGAATAAAGATACCATATTACTGATAAAGAAAGAATTAAAAACTGCGCATTTATACTTGTCCGCCAATGGCGTGATTTTTGAAAAAATCATAGTTTGGAACGGAAAGATAAGCGGACAGGATAAAGGAAAAGATTAATATTCCGATATCTAAAAAGATCCGTGTTAAATAAAGAGATGTTCTGTTGATTTGCATTTAAAATATCTATTAAATTATAAATGAGAGTGATAATAAGTAATTTTTTAATTACTACAATAATTTGTCATAATCTGAATGAGAGCCTATCCAGAACCAAATGATTATATCGTTTTGAAGAACGCCAAGGGCACGATAGTCTTTTGAAATCCGCACCGAGAATATAGGACGGTGAGAATGTACACGTTTAAAATGCAAGCTGGGATGATAGGGGTTAATATTGAATAAACTGTAAGCTTCTTTAGAACGTTTCTTGATTTGATCAGGTAATGCAGTATAGCACTTCCAGAAACGGACTGTTGTTTGAGAATTCACAGTTTGTTGATGTCCAATGATTGTGTTCTATCTTTCCTATGTGCATCTAGTGCCTCATCGGCAAGTTTATCAAGCAAACTTTCAGAATCAGAAATTATTTTATCCCATTTTTTTTCTGCCTCAAGCTCTTCAAGTACCCACTTTGCAAATGAGTTTTGTTCAATATCCGGTAATTGAGAAGCTTTTTTGAATGCTTTTTCCAGCAACTTAGTCATGTTTACCTCTATATTTAAATCTTATTCTGTAAATTATTAAAAAAAAATGAAAACCATTTTATTCAACTGTAAATAGGTAAACGCTATATTGAACATTGAAACATTGTTCTTACAGAGAATAAACTTAAAATAATCGGGTATTATTTTTATCCTTGTTGTGTGGTTTTCGCAAGCTTGCCTGCCCGTCTTGGCTCGGCCAAGCCGAGACAGGCCGGTAGGCAGGTTTGCATTAAGTAATTTATAGGTATAAAATAAATTGAATTGCTTCGATTTAATTCCATTAATATCTCATCTATTTACTTCTAAATCATTATTTCTATCTTTAGAATGTTTCTTCATATAACTTTTAAATTGTTCAAAAGACATATCCTGAGTTTCTATGCTTATCTTATTACGAATATTTCTCATCATTCTGACAGCGTCAAAACTCTTAGAAAAATTCTGTTTTCTTCTAATCTTTTTTTTAGTCTCCATAACTAACTAACTCCTTAGGGCTGCGTATTTCTAATATGTGGTAACCAGATTTTAAATTTACGGAATTATAACCATTAATTTTTTCCAAATTTACTATATGCTTAAAGTTCCAACTTGCTAAAACATTACACTGGTTTATAGTCGCTAAGGCTATATGTCGACAGTCTTCAATACTGGTTTTATCTACAACACCTTCAATTATATATTTTTTTGCTAAATTTGCAGCTTCTTCTGAAAATACTATATTTTCAAAACAATTATCCGAATATCTGTGAAGCAGTTCTCTCACCCTTTTAGGAGCATCTATTAATTCAAGTATTAAC
>JADFGB010000214.1 GCA_022567875.1 Bacteroidota bacterium
TTAAAGTCGATATTAATTTATATCTTCCGGTAAAGAAAAGTTTCAAAATTATTCCAGTTAAAGCCATTCCCCAAGAAGTACCGAAAATTACCCAACCTATTGTACCATTTAGAGTGACAAGTGTAAAAGGAGTGTAAGTTCCAGCAATGAGAATATAAATAGAAGCGTGGTCAAAAATTCTCAATCTGGTTCTTAACCCTGACTTTTTAGCGCTGTGGTAAGAAGTAGAAGCACCATATAATATAATCAAACTTGTTCCGTAAATACTAAAACTAACAATATGCCAAATGTTTCCGTGCAGATTTGCGTGTCTAACTAAAAGTACCAATGCAACAATGCTTAAAATGAAACCCATAGCGTGAGAAATGATGTTAATTTTTTCTTCTCTTGGCGGATAGTATTTTATTCCTTCTATATCTTTCATTTAGTAAATTCTTTTGTTTGAATTATCAAATGGCTGTTAACGTTTGGTATAAGAATAGTAGCCGATTTCTGAAGTTGAATCTTTCAGTTTTTTACTGATCTTTATGCGAGCAATAATGCTCATATTTAGTACATTTTCGGCTATTATTTTTATACGTTGTTGTAACACGTTAACCTTTCATTTTTATATTGACGTATTCCATCTTAATATTCCTTTGCGTCTTTTTCCCTACTCGAATGATTATTTCAATAATTTCTCTAATGTCCTTTTTGGAAGTTCTAAAATTAACAAAGCAAGCTCTTAAACAATACATTTCATTGACAATGGCATTTGATAAAAATAATTCTCCGCCAGTCTGTAATTCATTCAATATTTCTTCATTTAATTTATTTAGATAATCATTATCTTTTTTGCTATTCAATGGAATATATCTAAAAGTAGTAATACTTAAATTGTGAGAAACACTTTCTAATTCAGGATGTTTTTTTGTTAGTTCAAATAAATATTTTGATAACTCAATATCTTCATTAATCATTTTCTCATAACCACTTCTACCCACTTGCTGCAATGTTAGCCATACTTTTAGAGCTCTAAAACCGCGTGAATTTTGAAAGCCATATTCGTAATAATTTTGAGCAAATCCTTCTTTGTTATTAGTAAAGTTATAATATTCGGGATGTGAACTGTAAGTATCTATTAAGTGCTGAGGGTTTTTCACCAAAGTGCATCCTGCTTCAAGTGGGTTATATAACCATTTATGTGGGTCAAGAGCAATAGAGTCAGCTTCTGTAATTCCTTCAAATAAGGTTTTAAGTTTTGGAATAACTGCTGCAGGAACACCATAGGCACCATCAATATGAAACCATAAGTCATATGCTTTGCAAATAGTTGAAATACCTTTCAGATTATCAACAACGCCCGTACTAACATCTCCAGCAGTACCAATTACCATTATTGGTTTAAAATCATTCTCTAGATCCTTTTTAATTGTTTCTTCCAGAACTTTATTGTCCATTTTATTTGAAGTGTCGGTTTGTATCCAGCGAACAGATTTAGAACCTAAACCAAATAATATGGCAGCCTTTTCAACCCAAGTATGCGTGGTTTTAGAGCAATAAATAGTTAGTCTCTTAGATGTATTAGAGAGTCCATCTTCTTTTATGCTCTTAGGTGCTTTTGCTGTTCTTGCAGCTAAAAATGCAGTAAAATTTGCCATATTCCCGCCACTGACTAATATTCCACCATAATTAGGTGAAACACCAATAAATTCTGCAAGCCATTGAACAGTCTGTTTCTCAATTTCAGTAGCCATAGGGCTTAAAATATGTGCTCCAACATTTGGATTTACAGAAGCTGCTAACAAATCGGCTAATGCTCCAATTGGAGCAGCAGAAGAAGTGATGTATCCTAAAAATTTAGGATGCCCATTAAATAAAGAATGGTTAAATAATAAATTGGTTGTTTTAGATATTAATTCAGCCACTGGGATACCATTCTCTGGTAATGATGAAATTCCTAGTATATTTTGAATTTGTTTAGGACTTTTGCTTGTAGTAACAGGTCTTTTATCAATTGTATTTATAAAATCAGAAATGTCATCGATTAATTTATGCCCAATTTTCCGGAATTCTTCTTTGCTGATTTCAACTGATGTTTTCCTGATCTCTTTCATAATGATATTTCCCTTCTAATGTGTTACAACATCTTAATAAACGAAATTGCACCTGCCTGTTGGTTTATCCGCCTTTGGTGGGCAGACAGGTTTATTGGGCAAAATAGTTTTTAAAGTATGAATAAGCAAGAACTTATTAGATAAATTCATTTAGGAAATAAGAATAGAAATCTATTTAGACCAATTAAGATCACTTTACGTTCATTATAAAAATTTCTTTTGCAACACCTGTCTTACCTGAAATAACAGAAAGAATAATAGATCCGTCATTATTAAAATCCAACTGCATAAACCCGGGTTCTAAAGCAGCAAAAATAGTTTTATCACCTTCGGTTAGATATTCGTCGTGTTCAAAAGTACCAAAACCACTTACAAGGTATAAGTTATTATTAATTCCTTTTAATACCTGTAGAGAATGTTCGTGCCCGGCTGCATATATCCAATCAGAATATTTAGAAAGCACAGCCTCTATTTTATTAATCATATTCCCGTATTCATCACTTGATAAATCTTGTGATGAAATTCCGCTTTTTCTTAATATTGGGTAAAGAGAACCAATTACAGGGAGAGGGATCCACAATGATTCGTTTAATTCCCTTAAAGGAAAAATATGTTGTTTCCAATTAAAATAACCTCCGTGTGCACCGTAACTTTCTAAAGGATGATGTGCTGCTATAATTGCAAATCTTTTCCCTTTGTTTTTTAGTGCACTCCTTAAGGAATCTAATATTGATTGTTCATCTCCCGGATTACATTTACTGTTGTCTTTATTTGCTTGTACATCTCCATTCAACCACCAGTCTGTATCTATAATTATCAGTCGTATTTTATCACCAAGGTCTATTACTTCAGGTCCCGGACAACCATTGTGGGGAAGCATTATTACATTATTTAATTTTTTATCTATTATATATTTATCAACACTTTTAATTCTGTCCCAACCGTCGTCGTCCCCGTTATTCCAATCGTGGTTACCGGGAATAAAAATGCCATTAGAATTGCTATTTACAATAGTGTTTATTTGTTCGTTCAACCTTCTTTCTGCTTCTTTTCTTTCAGGGCTTTGTTTTGGAGGCATTCCCTTTTGATAAATATTATCTCCCAAAAAAACTAGAAATTTTTCATTATTGATAAAATCTTCACATAAACCAATTGCATGTGCTATTCCACGAGGAAAATCTTGGGGAATATAGCTAATATTTACACCAAATTTTTCTCCATTTCCATAATAATCTTTGACTTTTTGTGAACCTATACCTCCTATGATGATTGCAATATCTTTGACTCCTGCTTCCTTCATAGAATCAATACAATATTCGGACATGGGCTTGTTTGCAATGGGCAGTAATTGCTTTGGACCTGTATGAGTTAGTGGTCTTAATCTGGTACCGTGACCTCCATGAAGAATAATACCTTTCATGTAAATTCTAACAAACGTGCATTAATAAATTAAATTTA
>JADFGB010000215.1 GCA_022567875.1 Bacteroidota bacterium
TGTTTTTTTTTCTTTTAAAATTCCTTGGTTATAAAACTCAAGAAAAAATTCCTTTGCAGTTTTGTGATGTCCGGGCAGACTTGTTCTTGAATAAATATCGAAACTCATTTCAAATTTTTCAAAAGCATCTTTATTTATTTTATGGAAACGGTCTATAATTACCTTGGGTGTTACACCTTCCTTATCGGCACTGATTGTAATAGGAACACCGTGTTCATCAGAACCGCAAATATACAGAACATCGTTACCTTTCAGTCTGTTGTAACGTACATAAATATCCGCAGGAAGATATGCCCCGCTGAGGTGGCCCAAATGTATTGGCCCGTTGACGTATGGCAGCGCTGATGTAACAAGTATTTTTTCTTTACCCAAATCCGTTTCCGTAAATAAAAAAAATAAGTCTATAAATATAATAATTTTGGCAGGAAATTAGGAAAGAAAAAGGAAAGTATTAATTAAAAAAGGGGAGTAAATATAATATATTTTACTCCCCGTGGTACTAAGAATCACTGAGGGATTGAGTGATTCTTAGTATTGAAAATGTAAATTTATAGTATTTAAATTAAAATGATGTGACGTAGAACAAATTTAAATGTCAAAGTTCAAACTCCAAATAACAAACCCGCCACTCAAAACCTGTCTGTCTACAAGGCGGGTTTATCTGAACTAAGTAATTTCTACATAGGTAGATGCACAAAGTAAGTCGGGCAGGTAAATTTCAAAATCCAAAACCCAAAATTTTCATTTACAGGTTCTATCTATAAAATCAACAATTACTTTATCTTTTGAGTTAAGAAGATCTTCCGGAGAGCCGTGGAAATAAATTTTTCCTTCGTATATCATAGCTACAGAAGATGCAACATTCTTTACACTGAACAAATCGTGTGTTACAACAACGGAAGTTACATTTAATTTTTCGCTTAACTCTTTTATTAAATTATCAATATTATTGGACATAATTGGGTCCAAGCCTGTGGTAGGTTCATCGTAGAAAATATATTCTGGATTTGTAATTAGTGCTCTTGCAAGTGCTGCTCTTTTTTTCATTCCCCCGGAAAGTTCTGCAGGCTTTACTTTTTGTTTACCTGGCAGACCTACAAGTTCTAATTTTTCAGAGACAAGCTTTTCAATCTCTTTTTCGGTAAGCGTGTTTTTATTTTCAACAAGTGGTAAAGCTATGTTTTCTGCTACTGTCATTGAATCGAATAATGCCGAGCCTTGAAAAAGAAATCCGAATTTTTTTCTTAAACCATATAATTTGCTTTGATTTAGTTTGTCAATAATTTGTCCCTCTACTTTTACGTAACCTTCGTCGGGTGTTAATAGTCCCACAATGTGTTTAAGCAAAACACTTTTGCCGCATCCGCTACTTCCGATAATTACAATTGTTTCCCCTGTATCAATTTGAAGATCAATTCCTTTCAGAACTTCGTTATCATCAAAACTTTTATACAGATTATTTATTTCTATCATGAGAAAAACATTTAATAAATTTTATTTATCAAAAATACATAAAATAACTTTTCTGATAGCAGTTATTTTTTTAAGTTATTAAAATAAAATTTAATGATAGAAAGTTATGTATGATAAAGTAAAATTATAAGGTTAACTTTTAATTGAATCTGTAAGTTTTTTCTACCCAGTAAACAATATTGTTATTTTTGATTTTTATAGGCTCCCATTTTGATTTATAGGCCGCTGTAATTACACTCTGCAAACATTTTTGTGAGTCCGTTGTATTTGCGATTACTTTATGTTTAATTACTTTTCCATCTGTACCGATTTTTAATTCTATCTCAATTAAACCTTTTACGTTTTCATCAACATTTTGAGGTAAAACTTCTAGTATCTGCCTCGGAACGAAAGGTAATTGTGGCGCGTCAAGCGTCGCTCCCTTCACGGATACATTGAAATTCCCTTTCCCATTGTTTTCTTTTTTAGTTATTGAAACAACTTCTTCGTCAGGCAAAATTTCCGGTTCATCAATTATATCGGGTGTGAATATTTTGGGATCTTTCGGTTTTGGATTTGAAATATTATCCTGTTTAGTGTTTGGTGCAAGATCATTTATTGTGAATAAGAGTGACTGGTATTCTACCGGTGGAGGAGAAGGGGGTGCAATGTACGGGAGAAACAAAAACAATAGTATGCAAACTGAAAGACTTGAAATAAGACTTAACTTAAAATTAATCCTATATTCATTCTTTAATATTTTGAGCCGCTTTATCATAATTATGACAAATATTATCTCCAGACAAGTTTAGTGTTTTGTTCAATTTCTTTTTCTGAAATATTATCTTTTATTTTGATAGTTAAAATGTAATTCCCCGGTTCATAACCGCTCATATCAAGCTGTAGGTATATCTGGCTGTCTTTATCTTTTGTTTTATAGTTACTCGTTAATGATACCTTTTTTTCCTCACTATCAATACCGATTAACTTTAGTGTGGGGGAAAATATTTTACTTATCACACCTTCGTCGTCTTCTTTCTGCAGAATAACACTCTGTTTAAAATTTGTTAAACCTTTCGAATTTTCTCCTAAATTATATACCTCATAATAAATATATAAATCCTGATATTTTGAAAAGATTCCTGTAGGATTAGGTAGAATTGAATATCCTTTCCGGTTAATTCTTCCGTTAACACCGGGTACAATTCCAACATTTGAGGCAAGTACAATATCACTTAATGAAAGGTAACCGGTATCAAAATTTCTTAATTTATAACGTCCGCGATATGTTGCAACTCCTTTATCGGAGTCTCTTATAATTTCAAAACAAAAATTTCCCGAATCCGGTGGTGATTTCATTTCCAGTGAGTTTATAATAAAGTTACCTGAATTGGGAATTACAATATTATTCCTAATATTTAAATTTTGAAATGTTATTACATTCTCAGCTATTTTGTTGAAATATTTGTCGAAAAAGAAAACACCGGTTTTATGAACATAGTTGTATTTTAGTTCACTAGGTGATTCATTAATCATTTCGATTCCATAATAAACATAAATATCTGTTAAGTGACTTTTTGTTAAATCTTTAAATTGTACAACTTTGTAAGGTACATCAAATTGAGGACCGTTAAAGATAGGCGTATAATCATCAGGCTGTGTGGCTTTTAAGTCTTCTATAAAATCCTGTGTGTCATCCCAATATTGTGATTGTATTCCCGGTTTACTGAACTGGTAATTACCGTTTCTAACTATATCTTCAAAGCCAAATGTTTTATCTCCATACACCCAAATTTCAGTTTTCAATCCACGATAACGAGATCTTATTGGTGGTATTCCATATTTTATTAATGTAAAATTGAAAAAACCTAGATCAATAATAGAACTGCAATCCCTCAAAATATGAACTAATTCATATTTACTTCTTAATTTTGGGTACTCTTTTATAATAGACCTATAAATAAAACCCGCACCCATCTGATGACCAATCTCATCAATAATTCTTACACAAACATTTTGGATTCTACGCCACTCAGTTTTAGGATATCTAAAGTTTTCAATTGTACCGAATACTTCATAATCAAGATTATAAATACCT